>NZ_AZRJ01000019.1:0-72854 GCF_002895495.1 Petrotoga sp. HWHPT.55.6.3
TAAAGGGCTTTGCCCCTTAAGATCCCCGAAATCAAAATTTATTATAAAAAAGTTATTTTGCACAAACCAGCAAAGGGCTTTGCCCCTTAAGATCCCCGAAATCAAAATTTATTATAAAAAAGTTATTTTGCACAAACCAGCAAAAGGGCTTTGCCCCTTAAGAACCCCAAAATCGCGTAACATCATTTGCAAAGCAAATGAGATTAGGAAAGTTATTCAAAAACATTACAAAAGAGACCATTTTGCACAGTTCAGCAAAAGGGGAGTGATAATAAATTTCTTTACCTTTAGTCTCGGTAATATTAGTTTGCAGAAATGAAGAAAAAACGATCAAAAAAGTGTTAAATTCTTTAAGCAATCAGACAAGAAAGCCGGATGAAATAATTGTCGTTGATGGTCAGTCGACAGATAACACCGTTAGTATAATAGAGAAACTCGCTGAAAAAAGTAATAATATAAAAATCATTACGAATGAAAAAAAATTTACCCCCCACGGTTTAAATTTAGGGATCAAAAATAGTAAGGGGGATTTTGTTTTTATAGCTGGTTCTCATACAGAATTTGATGAAAAATATGTGGAATATAGTGTTGAATTTTTGATGAAACACCCAGAAGCGAGTGCTGTAGGAGGAGTGTCTTTGGCCACCCCTGCTAACGATAAAAGTTGTTTACAAAAATCGATGGCTTTTTCGTATTCTTCCCCCTTCGGTACTGCATCCCGCCATAGACATCAAGTGAAAGAACCACAAGAAGTTGATACCGTAGCATATGCATGTTATAGAAGAGAAGTTTTTGATAAAGTAGGGTATTTTAATGAAAAACTTTTAAGGAATCAAGATATCGAGTTTAATTATAGGATGAGAAAAAAGGGTTTAAAAATCTTTTTATTACCAATTACAAATAATTATTATGTTCCAAATGGGTTGTGGGATTTTATGAAAAAGAATTTTTCAAATGGTTTTTGGAATTATATAACTCTAAAAATATCTCCTTATGGTATTTCCCTTAGACATTTCATTCCTTTTATTTTTATAATGTATCTTCTTCTCTTATTCATATTTTTAGTCCTCTCAAAAAATGCCGTTTTTAATATTATTTTAGCTATTCCGTTTTTCATATATTTGTTTATAGACACATTATTTTCATTAAAGTATGCTATAAAAGAGAAAAATATTTTATTGTTTTTTTGTAGTTTTTTTGTGTTTTTACTTTTGCATATTTCATATGGTTCAGGAACATTTTGGAGTATACTTAAATCAATCCTTTTTACTAGGAGAAAGAAATCCTAAATTTTTTAAAAATGCGGGTGAATATAATTTGTTAGCTATAAAATTAATAAGTTCTTTTGTTTTATCTGTTATTCTAGTTCCCATTATGATAAGAATCGCAAACAAATATAATATCGTTGATAAACCCGACAATAAGTTGAAAGTTCATAAGTCTCCCATTCCTTATTTGGGTGGTGTAGCTGTTTTTCTTTCAATATTACCTTTTTATTACAATGACATAGGTTTTATAATTCCTGCTAGTATATTGACTTTTATTGGTCTTTACGATGATATTAAGAGTGTTTCTCCTTATATTAGATTATTTGCAGAGTTTATTGTCGTCTCAATGGCAATATATTTTGTAGGAGGAATTATTGAACCTTTTCAGTTTTTTATTTTGGTATTAACCGGTATAGCTTTAGTTAACGGAGTAAATATGGTTGATGGGATGGATGGAGTCTGCGCTGGAACGGCAATAGTGAGTTTGTTATTTTTTTCCTTGATATCCAAAAATTATGAACTTTTGATCTTTGCCTTCGCAATTTTGGGGTTTCTATTATACAATTTGCCACCAGCGAAAATATTTCTTGGTGATGCGGGTTCTTATCTTTTAGGTTTTACTTTATTTTATTCCTTTTCTTTCCTATCTGGAAGATCTGGTAGAGGAGGTTATTTCATCTCACTAATTATCACAGGGTTTTATTTTACTGATCTGGTTTATGCTGTGATAAGACGTTTACTCAGCAAAAGATCTCCTTTTTTAGGGGATAAAGAGCATATATATGATAAAATTAGAAAAAAATATAAAATAAAACCATTGTTTGTTGCATTAGTTACATATAGTATTTCTGTTTTTTTTGGGTTGATAGGATTAATTACTTGGGATTTTCAAATAATTGGTGTTATAATTGTATTGATGTTATTTATTTTTCTAGGTTATCATTTTAAATTGTACAAATATGAGTAATTGAAGGATTAATTTTATTAAAAAATTTTTAAAGTTTTACGTAAAAGAGGTGCTGTGATGATAATTTTAAAAGGTAATTATGGTGATTATATGAAACTTCGGCCTGTATCAGTTAAAAAAATTTTCTTAGACGAGTCAATGTTGAAAAACAACAAAGATCCTGATATTTACGAGAAGTATATCTATGAAGTAGAAGGAAGGTTTGGAAATTACAAATGGTTTAATAACGAATTTAATTTGGATGAAAAAGGGAATGGTAAATTGGAAAAACTTACCTTTGATATAGAATATATCCCTTTGATATTGACGATCTTAAGAATTAATGCTTTTTTTAAGTCAAAAAAGAAAAATATGATCTCTGTGCTTGCTTCTGATCATGAAAACCAAACTTCAGAGATAATTGCAGAAGAATCATTTATTTATTCTTTGAATGAAAGTAGTAGTTTGTATTTTTTGTTTTTAAGAAAAATAGGTAAAGGTTTAGTCGAGCATCACCTAATTTTTACTAACAACTATGGAGATCATTACGATATGTATATTGAAAGTGATCGCAAGAGCATAGAAAGTTTTTATAGAAATCTGCTGAACGAAACAAATAATTTTCGAGTTGCGATACTTCCAAATATTGCTCAGAAAATCTCTCCATTTTACGAAAAAATAATCGAGAAAATATCGATTGTTAATTACGAAAATATTTACAATACCACCGATGACTTTTTTACAATGTATAATCTAAATCCAAAAGAATTTCTGAAAAATTCTGAACCACGCCTTGAATTAGAGAGGTATACCAATTATTTGTTTAATACGAAAAATGGGGAAGAAGAGGATTATTCTTTCGATGACGATATAGACGACGTCGATATTGATTTTACCATAAAGAATATGGAAGATATAGAAGACGAGCTAAAAGATATGGCAGATTTGCATCACAATGATCAATTTTTAGGAAACTCTTATTACTATAATGAATCGTATGATTTGTTCATTGAAATGGAAGAAGAGTTTATGGATTTTATGGATCATATAATTTTTGATGAAAATTTAAAAAAGCAAGATAAAGAATACTATTTAGAAAAAATAAAAAAAATGATCAACGAAGTTTCCTTAATATTCCAAGATTTAAAAGAAAAGAAAGAGTTTGAAAGAGAGCTTTTATTAGATATGGTAAACGCTTATGGAATTGAAAATATAACCAATAAGAAAGATCTAATTTCAGAAATTTTTGAAGAAATAGATATGACTACCGATCTGAATGAAATATATGAAATCTCAGAAGATAAGATTCTGAACGATTATAAAAATTGGTATAAAGATCTAATATTTAAGAAAGGTAAAAGCATGAAAGAAGTCACTAACTAATATCTAAAGCAAGTATAATTCCCCTTTGGAGAGTCACCAAAGGGGAATTATACTAAAGCTTCGAAATCCCAAAGAAAGTTGAATTATCGATCTCTGGAAAGATAGTTTTAGTATATTTCTCCCTTTCCAAGCTTGTAGTCTACCAATTTCAATTTTCTTATTATGGGTATATCGTAAGGACATCTTTCTTCACATATCCCGCATTCTGTACAATCTTTGAAGGTCTTATTGAGTTTGGAATAAGCCATTTTAGCTTCGTTTTGGTTTCCAAACCAGAATGCCAATCTTTCTCTCAGTGCATAATCTGGAGCCTCGTGGGGTTGATAATCCCTTATTTGTCTATCGTACCATCCCTCGTATTCAAACACTTTCATGATTTCTATATCTTCTGGACAAGGTAAACATTTTCCACATTGTCTACAGACATAATTTCCAAGTTCTGGGGCACGATAATATAAGTTTTCTACAGATTTTTTAGGTAATGGTTTAAAGTTTTCGGCTATCTGAATATCTCTTCTTAGCATGTCTTCGGAGTTCGCTCCTACAACCATTACATCTAAATCTTGAGTCAAAGCATAGTTTAATGCATCGTAAGTAGACCTGTAGAGATAACCATCTGCAAAAGCTTTCATTCCGACAATTCCCATGTTTTTAGACCTTGCAAAAGGAATGACTTCTTGATAAGTGCTCGGGAAATTAAATATATCCAAGTAGTTAAAACCTGTCATCACAACATCCAAGTCTATTGTTTTTATAAGTTTAAGCGCATAGTCCCCCAAACCATGGAAAGATACCCCTAACGCTCTTATAATCCCATCTTTTTTAGCTTGAAATAGATAATCTAAGGCCGACTCTTTTTTCAATAAAGCATCAACATCATCCTGAGTGGTAACATGGTGAAGAAACAAAATATCTAAATAATCTGTATTCAAGTTCTTTAAGGTTCTTTCTACAAAATGTTGAGCAGTTCTCTTATCTCGAGCGTGGCATTTGCTAGCAAGAATTATTTGATCCCTTCTATCTTTCAAAGCGTATGAAATTTTCTTTTCCGATTCACCATCTCCGTATTCGGCAGCGGTCTCAATGTAATTACCACCTGAAATTAGGTAAATATCCATTAGCTTTGAAACATCATCCTTTGAAATTTCTAACATATGAAACCCACCTAATCCTAAAAGTGAAACCTCAAACTCAGTTTTACCAAGGATTTTTTTATCCATAAAGATCACCTCTATAATTTTGGATCATGCTAATTCATTTTTGACTTGTTTTAACAACGATCTTATAGGTAAATGTTGTGGACATTCTGCTTCACAATCCCCGCATTCCTCACAAATAGAGGCATCTATGCCTTGTTTGATCAAAGTTTGATATCTTTCTTTTGCCTCTATTAAGTTATCAAAAATGTAGCCTTCATTATAAATACTAAAAATTGTAGGAATAGGTATACCGTTTTTACAAGGTACACAATAATTACATCCCGTACAATCTATCTTAGATTTACTCTTGTAAATATTTCTGACTTGTTCAATTGCTTTTAATTCTTTTTCACTTAAGGAATTTTGATCTGAGTCATCTGCTGTTTTAATATTTTCTATCACCTGTTCCATTGTGGACATTCCGCTCAGAACGGTAGTTACCTCAGGATGGTTCCATACCCATCTTAACGCCCAATAAGCTGGTGACTTGGTATTATCTAAATTACTAAAGATATCGAGAGCTTCTTTAGGTAATTTGTTAGCCAATTTACCCCCTCTAATTGGCTCCATAATAATCACCGCTAGACCTTTTCTGTTTGCATACTTTAATCCTGCGATTCCTGCTTGAAAATGTGTATCAAGATAATTGTATTGAATTTGACAAAAATCCCAGTTGTAAGAATCAACGATCGTTTTAAAGGTTTTGAAGTCATCGTGAAAAGAAAATCCGGCAAACTTTATCTTGCCTTTACTTTTTGCTTCATCCAGAAAATTCAAAACTTCTAGATTATAAATTTTATTCCATCTTTCTTTATCCAAAGAGTGTAACAGATACATATCTATATATTCTGTATCAAGTTTTTTTAGTTGTTCATCTAAATATTTTTCAAAATCTTGGTATTTATTTGCCAACCAAACAGGATTTTTGGTGGCTAAGTAGACTTTTTCCCTGTAACCATTTTTTAAGGCCCTACCTACAAATAATTCACTATTTCCTTGGTGGTAAGGATACGCTGTATCAACATAATTCACTCCGTTATCAATAGCGTATCTCAGCATATTCGTTGCCTTTTCTTCATCAATTTTAGAAGGATCTTTATTCAAAACAGGCAATCTCATACACCCAAAACCCAAGGCCGAAAGTTCTACATCGTACTTACCAAATTTTCTATATTTCAAAAGAGCACCCCCAGTATATTATTATGATAAGTTGACTTTTAGATTAGTTCGATAAATAAACTTATTCTACTTTTATTATACCAAAAAAATAATAAAAACTCTTTTTATATAAAGTAGAAACAGTAAATTTTTTTATGTTATAATAAAATACTGTAGAAGTGATTGAAAAAAATTTCACACTTATCTCCTAGGAGGTTTTTAAATGCTAGCGGAAGGCATACTCGACTTTTTTTCAAGTACTGGATTTATCAATCTTTCTTGGCCTCAAGTTTTCATGATACTTCTTGGATTGATTATTATCTATTTTGCTATATCAAAACACGCAGAACCGCTTCTTTTAATTCCATTGGGCTTTGGTATGGTTATAGCTAACATTCCCCCAGAATTAACAGGTATTCTCATGCCTCCTCAGAATGGCCAACCAGGCGGATTGTTGTGGTATATAAAATTGGGATTAGATACTGGAATCTATCCACCATTGATTTTTTTGGGTATTGGAGCATTAACTGATTTTTCTTACTTGATTGCTAATCCAAAATTGATACTCCTGGGGGGAGCTGCTCAGGTAGGCATTTTTATTAGTTTTATATTGGCGAGTTTTTTAGGGTTTGACCTTCATCCTGCAGCCGCGATAGGTCTTATTGGAGGTGCTGATGGTCCAACTTCTATCTACATAGCTTCTAAATTTTCTCCGGATTTATTACCTGTTATAGCAGTTGCAGCCTATTCTTATATTTCACTTATTCCTGTGCTTCAACCTTTTGTTTCAAAGTTACTTACCTCCAAAAGAGAAAGAAAAATACGTATGAGAAGGTTAAGGGAAGTTTCTAAAAAAGAAAGAATTATTTTTCCTATAATAACAACTGTTGTAGTTTCTTTAATGGTTCCCCAGGCTCTACCTTTAGTAGGAATGCTTATGTTGGGAAACTTGTTAAAAGAATCTGGAGTAACTGGTAGATTAGCTGAAGCGGCCTCACGTTATGTTTTGGATACAGTGACAATACTTTTAATGCTATCGGTAGGAGTTTCTGCCACGGCTGATATATTTTTATCTTGGATAGCCTTAAAAATTATATTGTTAGGGGCAGTTGCATTTATAATTGCATTGGCAAGTGGAATAGGATTTGCAAAATTGATGAATTTGTTTGCAAAAGAAAAAATTAATCCATTGATTGGTGCAGCAGGTGTTTCGGCGGTACCTGATTCAGCTCGTGTAGCCCAACATATTGCTCAAGAGACTGATCCAGGTAATTTTATTTTAATGCATGCAATGGGGCCAAATGTTGCCGGAGTAATAGGTTCGGCAATAGCTGCTGGTCTATTTTTAAGTATACTATAATATAGACATTTTGATAAAAAAAGGGTTATCAAACAAATGGGAGGAATAATCAAATGCAAACTACTAAAAAACATTTTAAAGTGATAATTAATTACAATTATTGTAAAAAATGTGGTATCTGTTCTTGGATTTGTCCCGTAAATGCTATAATAGAAGAAGAATTTGGTAAACCTGTTGTTCCAGATCCAGAAAAATGTACTGGATGTTTGCAATGTGAACGAATGTGTCCAGATTTTGCGATAAGTATAAAACAAATAGAGCAATAAAATAAAAAGGACGCGCTTCTTAAAAGAGGTGAACTTGATGGGGAAAATGCTTTTTTTACAAGGTAACGAAGCTGTTGGAATGGCTGCTATAAAGGCTGGATGTCGGTTTTTTGCGGGTTATCCGATTACACCATCAACTGAAATCGCCGAATATCTGTCTAGAGAATTGCCAAAGGTTGGAGGTACTTTTATACAGATGGAGGACGAGCTTGGAAGTGCGGCTGCCATAATAGGCGCCTCTCTTGCAGGTGTAAAATCAATGACGGCAACTAGTGGTCCCGGTTTTTCCCTTATGCAAGAGGCTTTAGGATACGCCATTATGACAGAGGTACCTTGTGTGTTTGTTGATGTTATGAGAGGTGGTCCAAGCACAGGACTTCCTACCAAACCTTCACAGGGAGATATAATGCAGATAAGGTGGGGAACTCATGGAGATCACCAAATTATTGCAATATATCCTTCTACAGTGGAAGAAGTTTACACATATACTGTCACAGCTTTCAATTATGCAGAAAAATATAGAACACCGGTTATTTTGGTCTTGGATGAGACTTTGGCTCACATGAGAGAAAACGTGTATTTTGATTACGAGAAAGAGAATCCTCAAATTGTTGAAAGATTAAAGGAAGTAGATTTAGGTGAGGAAGAATTGTTTTTACCTTTTGATATAGATGAGCAATTTGCAGTAAATCCGCTAGTTGAAATGGGGAAGTCAAGATTTCATGTTTCTGGCCTTGTTCATGATGAAAGTGGTTTTCCGATAAGGGATCCAAGCACAATATCAAAAGTTATTGAACATTTAGACTCAAAAATTAGATTATCAGCAGAGGAGATTTCTATCTATAGTGAGTACATGCTTCAAGATGCCGATATAGTAGTAGTTGCATATGGTAGTGTAGCCCGAAGTGCTTTGAAGGCAGTTAAACAAGCGAGATCAGACAAAATTCCTGTAGGCTTTTTTAAGCCTATCACTGTTTGGCCCATGCCAACCTCACGACTTAAACTAATATTTAAAAATGCTCAAAGTATAATCGTTCCAGAGATGAATACAGGGCAGTATGCTAAAGAGATGTCTCGGTTGAATAAATTGAACAGACATGTAGAATCTTTAACAAAAACTAATGGTGAGTTGATTACACCAGATGAAATATTAGACGTAATTATGAAAATGTGGGTGCAGATTACGGAGATGTGAATAGAATGAATATAAAATTGCTTGAAAAGTATCAATCAAAAATTAATTCAGCTTATGTAAACCCAGGTATTACACTTTTACTTGAAAACTTCACAAAAGAAGTTCTTTTTGATTTTGAAGTTACAGTTAAAATTCATTCAGATCCACTTCAAGTACCTGATAATCTGTATAAATTAATAAAGATATTTAATTCATTCTCTATTTTCACGATAAAAAATATAGAAGAGACTAATTTACTAGAAGAACAAAAAGTTGAATTGAAAAGTTTTCAAATGGAGAATATCATTGAAATTAATTACGAAACACTCAAAAAAGAGGAAAGTATGGCTTTGTATGAGACAATTAAAAATGCCTCTTCGTTAGTAGGATCAATGCTTACCGATATTCTACTCAACTCTTCAAAAATAGCCAATGTATTCAGGGCTTCAAGAATTATATTAGAAAAAGGGTATAAACCTGGAACTTCTATCGATGAAATGATATATATAACTATGACAGCGATAACAGGTGGCTTTGCAGGAGGATTTAACAGGGCTATCTTATTTGTTGAAGACAGTGGTGATTTCAAGGTTCATAGAGTTATAGGACCTGAAAATGAAATGGAAGCCCACAAAACTTATGAAAAGTTTGAAACACTTGAAACAAACATTGATTCATATTTGTCTCAATATGAGTTTGGAATGAGTTATTTTTCAAATTTAGAAAAAAGGATAAAAGGTATTATTATTAAAAAAGAATTGTTAATAGATAATGATCTTTTTAAATACGCAGTTGAATCGCATAGCACTATTAAATTACCTGTAAGTCGATTGGAGGAAAAGATAGTAAATTTACTTGATTTAAGAGGAGAAATAGCTATTTCACCAATAGAAATAGAGGATGAAAAACTTGCGTTTTATCTTTGCGATAATAGATACAACGGAAAACCAATTACAGATGATCAAATCGAGATTCTAGATTATTATGCCAAAGAAAGTGGTGTGATGTGGCAAAACAAAATTTATCAGAGTTTATTAAAAAAAGATGCTCAGATAGATTCTCTTACAGAGATTGGAAACAGAAGAAGTTACGAAAATTATATTTCTTCTATAAAATATCTAAAAAATCAGAAAATAGCCTTAGTTGTTCTTGATTTAGACAACTTCAAAAAGGTAAACGATACATATGGCCACGAAGAAGGAGACTCACTCTTAAAAAAATTTGCGCAACTATGTGTCGATAATTTGAGAAAAAAAGATAATATATTCAGATATGGAGGCGATGAATTCGTAATAATTTTAGGAGGGGTTAAAAAAGAAGAGGTTTATTCTATTTTGAAAAGAATAAACCGTAAACTAAAACAAGAGATGAATGTCACTTTTTCTGCGGGAGTAGCGTATGGTAACAGCCATGAAATAGATTTACTTTTCAAAATTGCCGACCAAAATCTATACATGGCAAAAGGGCAAGGAAAAAATAAAATTATCATCAATTAAGATATTATACCGTCTGTAATTGTCATTGCCCCTAAAAGGATAAATGCTACTCCAGCAATTTTGCTAAGTTTTTCTTCCGAAACGTTATTAGCGAATGTTGCAGCCATTTTTGAACCTACAGCACCACCTACAACCGCGAAAGCTAACAAATCCCAAGGGATTGGGGCATACAACGCATGAGAAACAGCACCAGATAATGCTGTAAAAGCCATTATCAGAACAGAAGTTCCTACTGCAACGTGAATTTTATATCTTAAAACCAGGGTAAGTATAAGAAGTATCATCACTCCGCCGCCTGCACCGACAAAACCAGCTATAAATCCGATTAACAAACCCCAAAGTATTGAGCTAGTAATTCTTTTGACATTATTTATATTTGGATCATTTTTATGTTTTTCTTGAATAGTTTGTATTCTTTGATGTAAAGGCTTCCTTATGAAATTTATACCGATTAATAAGATTGCAACTCCAGTAAATCCTCCTAATCCGGCTGAAGGAACATATGAAGAAATCCAAGTTCCAATTATAGCCCCCACAATTGCACTTATTGCCATCTGTAATCCAGATTTTAAATCAATATTACCGTTTCTTCTATAAGTATTTGCTGCTACCAACGATGCCACCACATCCGTCGCTAAACTTATTCCTATAGCTTCAAAAGTTGGAATATCTAAAAAAGTTATTAAAACAGGTACAATTACCGCTGCAGCACTTGCTCCAATTATTCCTGTAACAGCTCCAGCGCCCCAACCGGCTAGAACTGAGATTATGTATTGACTTATCATATTTTTTTGACCTCCAAAAAAGTTTTTATAATGTCTTTAAAAACACTAAAACATGCATTTTGAAAATTAGTTTATTTCTAAAACGTCTATTTATTTAGCCTAATGCTACATCGAGGACCAGCATCAGCAAAAATCCAAAAATCAGTGAGAAAGTAGCCGTTCTTTCGTATCCGTGAGAATGTGTTTCTGGGATTATCTCATCGCTGATAACGTACAGCATAGCCCCTCCCGCAAATGAAAGAAAAAAAGGTAAGGCTGGTTTCATTAAGACCACTAGAGATGCCCCAAGTAAACCTCCTATAGGTTCGACTAATCCTGTCAAAAAACTCCAAAAGAAACTTTGTTTTCTTGAATAATTTGCTTTAATTAAAGAGAAAGCTGTCGCTGTCCCTTCTGGAATATTTTGTAGTCCTATAGCAACTGCTACAGTAATACCATTAGCAATCATTCCACCACCAAAACTCACCCCTACAGCCATTCCTTCCGGAAAGTTATGGAGTGCTATTGCGATAACGAACAACCATATCTTCTTTAAACGGGCTAACTCAGGTCCTTCATGTCCCTTTAAAAAATGTTCATGAGGGGAGAAGGTATCCATTAATTCAATAGTAAGTGCGCCAAGAAATATCCCTAAAATAGTTATTAATATTCCACCCGTGTCTAAAGATGGAATTATAAGTGAAAAAACAGTAGCTGCGAGCATAACACCGGCAGCAAATCCTAAAAACATATCTAAATTTTTTTCGCTTAACTCTTTTTTGAAAAACAATACTGGAATAGCTCCAATTGAAGTAGCAAGACCAGCGATCAGACTTGCTAGGGTTCCAAATATCCATATTTGAGAACTGGTTAATTCGTTCATCTTAGCCCTCCTTGTAGGTTGTTTTTTTAGTTTTGTGAATTTAGTGAAGAATATTAATTTCAAAAGCCGATTAATATTCTTTCAGGAAGAAGCTTTTTATCCCACAACAATTCTTAATTATAATATCTCTGTTTTGCGCAGATATTACAACCGATATAACTTTAAGTTAGAATTACGATTGCAACTTCTTGTTATATTTGATATAATTTAATGATTCTTCGGAGTAGGCTAGGGGGTGAAAGGGAGAAATCTGTACGGGGTATTGACTAAATTTTTGTACCTTTAAAAAAAACACTTGATTTATGTTATAATAAAAAATAATCAACAGGTTAAAGATCATTTATTAGGAGGAATCACATGGCTAACGATCAAAAACAAAAAAGGGGTAATAGCTTTAATTTCATAATCATAACATTAATTTTCTTTGCTGGGTTAGCTATTTTTCAATTTTTTATGTACAGAAATCTTCAGCCTCAGTTTCAAGTAATATCAAGAGATATTACATTTACTATTTACGAAGACCTTTCCGTGGATTTTGCAACCAAAGTAGAAATACTAACAGAAAACGAGAGAGATTACGAAACCTTGGTAGAAGGGTTTAACACCCCCGATGAAGAAAAGCTTTCTCTTTTTCAACAATCTTTGGATAATTTAAAAGAACAAATCCCAAGAGATTTTGTGGTTTTATCTTATGAGTCAACCGTAAATTCCAATTCTCCAAGGATTTATGTGAATGAAACGGTTAAATTGGAAGGGTTGGTTTATAGAAATGATAGAGGAAATATTGAATTTTCTCTTTCTGGACAACTTTTAAGTGCTCAGAATGAGGAAGTGACTGTAAGTATTCATTATCCTTATGGTTGGGAAGTCTTAAGTGTAAATCCTACTCCCACTTATATAGACCAGAATGTTATAGGCTATTCCTATACCGGGGCATTAGGTTATCCCACGATAGAATTCCAATCTAAATAGACTATCGTAAAAATGGGGGAATTGTAATGGTTATTTTATATTTATTAGTTGTCCTTTCTCTCACAATATCAATTGTTAATATTTTTCTTATGATCCGTTTAGGCAACTTTTTACAAGAAAATAACGAGACAGGGGAAAAATATGAAAATTTTGAGGAAGAAAAAAACCTCTATTTAGCAAGATTTCAAAAGATAACCTCCACAAGATTAAGGGCCTTAGATAATAAAATAGAATTGGTTGATCAACTTATGAAAGATTTAGATGATGCTTATGCTAAAACTTTTTCATTGTTGACAGATTTAGAAAGGAAATTAGATTCGTATAAGAGACAAGAAATTGAAACTAAAGTCCAAAACACAAAAAATTTAGAAGATCAGAAGGATAATAAAAATCAAAAAGAGACAGTTGAAAAAGACGATAGACTAAGGGTTTACGAGCTTTCAAGAAAATTAAATATATCAAGTAAAAAGTTGGTTGATTTTATTAACACAAATACCGATTTGGATGTTTCTAACCATTTGGTGAAGTTGACACCAGAAGAAGAAAAAATGATATTTGAGAAAATCAAAGAAGTTCCCAACATCTCGTCAAAGAAAGAAAATATTCCATCAAATATCGATATGGCTAAAGATAAAAATATAAATATAAGTAAAGATAATGTTAACTATAAATACGACAAAACTAACAAAATTCTTGAGTTGTCCAAAAATGGCTATACCCCTCAAGAGATAGCTAAGGAATTGAAAATTGGTGTAGGTGAGATAATGCTTGTTCTAAGTTTGTTTAATAATGAGGAGAAATAAAGATGAATCTTTCTTTCTTAAAAGAGTCAGGCAAAATTTGAACTTTTCCTATTGTTGATAGAATTTCAGCCGTTTTTTTTACAGTAAATTCACTGGTTTCGAACAAGAGATATTTAGATTTTAAAAGGTGAGAATATTTAGATATCTTTTTAAAAAAACTTTGACCATCGTATCCCCCATCAAGAGAAATTCTAGGCTCATATCTTAAAAAACAATTTTGTTCTATAAAAGAAGTTTCAACATATGGAGGATTTGAAATTATCAATTCTACTTCCTCAATCTCTTTCAAAAATGGATCTAAGCAATCACCAATTTTAAATTCAACATTGACACCTAATCTCTGAGCGTTGTATTGAGCTACTTTTATCGCAGCTTCTGAAATATCAGAAGCCTGAACCTTAATTTTTGGTAATTGTTTTTTTATCGAGATTGCTATCACACCAGAACCTGTCCCTATATCAATTACATGTTTTATATTTTTATTTTTTATAAGATTGACTGCTAATATTACTAAATCTTCAGTTTCTATCCTGGGTATTAGTACATTTTCATCTACAAAAAACTCATTTCCTAAAAAAGAAACCTTTTTTGTAAAGTACTCGATAGGATACCCTTCTTTAAGATGTTTAAGTAAAAAATCGAAAGTTTGGTGAGAAATTTCTACTTCTGAATCTTTAAGAAAAAAAGATATATCTTTATCTTCAATTTTTGATAATATTTTCAATATACGAAAGGGGGAGATTTTAAACTCCCCCTGAATTTTACTTACTAACTCTGTTATCTTCATTATCTTACCTCAAATTCCCAAAAGATTTCTAACTTCTTCACTTGCCATCTGCGGATCCCAAGGGGGATCAAAGGTAAGTTCGATATCTACATCGTTGATTTGTTCTATTTCTTTTACCTTCTCTTTTGCATTTTCAATTATTAAACCGGCCAAAGGGCACATTGGGGTGGTTAATGTCATCAATATATGAACGTTATTGTTCTCATCTATATCTACCTTGTATATCAAACCTAATGAAACGATATCGAATCCAATTTCCATATCATAAACCTCTTTCAGAGCATTTATGATTTTATCTTTTTCTATATCAGGCATGTGTAAGCCTCCTTCAAAACATATCAGAATTGAGAATTATTGAAGATTCTTCTTGAAATTTTTGGAATTCAGTTGGTAAAACTTTATCAAAATATTCTTGAGCTTTTTTGTCTTTTAAGTTAAAAATTATTTGGTCTTTTGCTTCTTCAAAAGTTAACTGTTTTTCTGGGTATTTTCGTTCTATTTTTAAAAGAGCATATGTATCGTTTTGCGAATCATACAAAAGAGGTGTTGTAATAAATCCTGGAGGATTGCTTTTCACAGTTTGTACAATCGAATTTGAATCATCTTTAAGATTTATTCTCATAGAGGTAGCTGAATCAGTTTGTTCGAATACTTCATCATATGTGTAATAACCTTCAATAATACGATTGTATGTGTAAGAAGCATCTTCTGTGCTATTGAATACAATTAGCTTTATATCAGCTGCAGGATCAGATTTATAGATGGCTTTGTTGTTTTGATATTCCTTTGCAATTTCTTCGTCGGTTACTTCTGCCTCTTGAACAATTTTGGTATAAAGCGCAGCTATAGAATTATTGTATAATGTTGAATAATATGCATCTTCTAAATAATTTGTTTTTGAAGTGTAACCTAAGGCGAGAAGATAATTTTCTATTTCTTCGTCAGGTATTCCAACGTCTTTAAAGGCTTTTGAAAAGTTTTCCTCAATGTTATTCCACGTTTGTTTGCGTTGTAAATCTATGTTTTTTTGTTCGACGAATTGTATAAAAAGAACTTGATTGACTATTTTTAAAGCTTGATCTTCTAAATATGTATTCATGAGTTCAACACCTGTAGCTGTTCTTGTTAAAACAGAATAAAACTCGGGATAAGAATTATAAATATCTGACAAAAGGTAAACTATTTGAGATCTTGATATTAATAGTTCTTCACTAAGTGTTTCTTCATTAACTTTTGCAAAGGTTGCTTGCTCCAAGGGTTGATAAATAATTTCAGGATAAAGAACGGTGGAAATAAGAAAAACAAAAAATAACAATAAAAGATTTTTTTCCCTCAATGTCTCTGCCTCCTCATAAAATTCCTTCTTCGATGAATCTCTTAATAGGATTAAATGTTTTTCTATGCTCTGATATTATACCATACTTTTTTATGCTTTCAATGTGTTTCCTGGTAGGATAGCCTTTGTGGTTTACAAAGCCATAATTAGGATATATTTCATGTAGTTGATTCATATATATATCTCTTTCGTATTTTGCTACAATAGATGCAGCTCCTATTAAAGGAGATATTTGATCGCCTTTGATTATGCATTCATAGTTATAATCAAGTTTGAAGAACTTTCCATCGATGATTGAATAATAATCGTTCAGATTTTTTCCCACCACTTTTTCCAATAATTTCATAATTGCTAGTTCAGTCGCCTTGAATATATTTATTTGATCTATTAAATCTGAAGTTGAAAAATTACTATAATATTTAAAATTTTTCGTGATTTGAAAGTATCTTCTCTCTCTTTCTTTTGGAGATAACGATTTTGAATCTCTTCCAATTTTTGCTAATAATTCGCATTCTTTTTTTGATTCTATAACAACAGCCCCCACAAAAACAGGCCCAGCTAATGGGCCTCTTCCAGCTTCATCTATTCCAATTATTTTTTTGTACTTATTTAAAAGAGTTATTTCAATATTTTCTTTCATCTTAACCACCTTTGAAAATAACTATTTACTCTTTTTCGTAAGGGACTCCGTCAGCTGCAGGTGCTCTTGTTCTTCCAACAAATCCTCCAACGACAATTATAGTCAAAACGAAAGGCAATAAATTTAGTAAAGCTTTGATTTCTGAAGGGAGAACCATCAAAGTTTGAAGTTGAATGTTCATAGCTTCTGCAGCGCCGAAAAGCAAAGCTGCCCACATGGTCCCAATAGGATTCCAATTGCCTAATATCATAGCTGCCAAGGCAATGAATCCTTTGCCCGCAGGCATCTGTTCTTGAAACTGTCCTATATCACCTAGGGCTAGATACATTCCTCCTAATGCAGCAAGAACTCCACTCATTAAAACTCCAAAGTATCTTATCGCTTTTACGTTTACACCTAGCGTATCAGCAGCCCTGGGATTTTCCCCTACGGATCGCATTCTTAAGCCTAAAGGAGTTTTGTAAAGTAAAAACCAAGATCCAATGATTACTACTATTGCAATGTAGAAGAAAGAACTGATCTCTCCAAAAATTTCTCCAATGAAAGGAATGTTTTGAATTGCCTCAATTTTTACCGTTGGGATTTTAGCAACAAAGTCTGTTTGACCTTCTTGTCCAAAAACAGGTTTCATCAAAAAGCCAGTGAATCCTTGAGCGATTAGAATCAAAGCTGTGGCAGAAACGATTTGATTTGCCGACCATTCTATAGAAACATAGGCATGTAAAAATGCCAAAAGTAAACCTCCGGCCATACCTAAAAGAAGTCCAATCCAAGGGTTTCCAGTAAGAAAAGTAACAGCCACACCGATGAAAGCACCTAATTTCATTATACCTTCCAAAGCGATATTTGTTACTCCAGTTATTTCACTGTACACTCCTCCAATTCCTGCAAAAATTAAAGGTAAGGCGGAAAGAATTGTTAATTTATAAAATAAAGGTGAAGCAAAAGCGGTAAATATAGCTTCAAACCAATTCATTCATCTTCACCACCTTGAAGTGTATTAGGGGATTTTTTCTTTCCGAGCTGAGAAGCCTTTATGATCCAAGTTCGTATTATTCTATCCGCTGCGACAAAGTATATTATTATTCCTTGTATAACAACAATAATATCATCTGGTACACCTATAGTTTGCATAGCATTTGAACCAGATCTTAGTGAGGAGATAAGAAAAGCTGCAAAAATAATACCTATAGGATTGTTTTGACCGATCAATGCAATAGTTATTCCATCAAAACCTCTATCGCTTGTAAATGCACCAAAAATTCTATGATGAACGGACATAACTTCTAAAGCACCAGCTAAACCAGCTAACGCTCCTGAAATAGCCATTGTAAGTACAATATTTTTACTTATTGATATTCCTCCATACTCTGCTGCATATGGATTGAATCCCACAGCTTTAACTTCATATCCAGTTGTTGTTCTTTCTAATATTATATAAATAACAATTGCCGCAACGATGGCTATTAAAATACTAGAAGGAATGGTAGATGCTTGGACTGTTAACAGTGGAGGAAGTTGAGCACTTTCTGCAATTTCAGGGGATTTTGGAACGCCTGCACCTACAGCAAATGGTCCGGCTACCAGATAATTGGTAATATGATAAGCTATCCAGTTCAACATAATGGTAGTTATAACTTCGTGGGCACCTGTTTGAGCTTTAAGCCACCCTGCTATAGAGGCCCAAAAGGCTCCTCCAGCCATCCCTGCCAGAATAGTCAAAGGTATTGCTATAGCAGAAGGGACATTACCTAAGCTCAGTCCTACCGCTACCGCCATTATCCCACCCATAGCCATTTGACCTTCCGCACCTATATTGAAAACTCCTGCTCTGAATCCAAATCCTACAGCCAAACCAGTTAGTAACAAACTTGTCATTTTTGTTATATTGTCCGCCCAGGAAAGCCTGCTACCAACTGCGCCTTTAATCATAGCTCCATAGGCTTTTAAGGGGTTTTGGCCTATGGCTAAAATTATAATTGCTGCAATTAAAAGTGAAACTACAACCGCTAAAAAAGGAACTAGAAAAGACATCCATCTTGATTTCATAAGTTTTGAGGAAGAAGTCACTTTATTAGCGCCTCCTATTTATAGACTTTTAATTTCTCCAGCCTCTTCCATTAATTTTACTTCATCTAAACTCTTTCCTGCCATCATTAAACCGATCTCTTCGATTGTTAATTGACCATTTTCAAATTCACCCATGGATTTTCCTTCATACATAACCATTATTCTATCAGATAGAGACAAGATTTCGTCGAGTTCCATAGATATAAGTAAAATAGCAACTCCTTCTTGCCTCAAGTGTATCAATTCTTTGTGAACATATTCTATTGCTCCCACGTCTAATCCTCTTGTTGGTTGAGAAACAACTATAAATGTTGGTGAAGTGCCAATTTCTCGCGCTATGATAACTTTTTGTTGGTTTCCACCAGACAAATTTCCTGTATATATATCAATCTCAGGTGGTCTAACGTCAAATTTTTCAATGAGATCTTTGGAGAAATCCCTTATACCATCAAATTTTAGGAATCCTCTTTCTGAAAATTGTGGTTTGTCATGAGAACCTAAAATTAGATTAAAATAATTTGGGAATTCATGAACCATACCTCTTTTTTGTCTATCTTCAGGTATGTGAGCTATGCCTAGCTCTCTTAATTCTTTCACAGATAAATTACTGACCTCTTTCCCTTGAAAATAGTACTTGCCTCTTTCTATTTTTCTGAGCCCAGTTAAGGCCTCGGCGAGTTCAGACTGTCCATTTCCTGCTACTCCTGCGATCCCTAGAATCTGGTTTTTTCTAACTTCAAAGGTAATACCTCTTACGGCATCTAACTTTCTATTGTCTTTTACCCATAAATTTTCAACTTTCACAAGTACTTCTCCTGGTTCTATACCTGGTCGATCTATACTTAGAACAACTTCTCTTCCAACCATCATATTAGCCAATTCTTTTTCGTTTGTCTCTGAAGTTTTAACGTTACCCGTAACCTTCCCAAGTCTCATAACGGTAATATTATCGCTTATCTCCAGCACTTCTTTCAATTTATGGCTAATGAAAATAATAGTCTTACCATCTTTTTTGAGACTTCTCAATATTTCAAAGAGCTCTTGAGTTTCTTGGGGGGTTAAAACTGCTGTTGGTTCGTCGAGAATTAAAATGTCCGCTCCACGATAAAGTGTTTTAATTATTTCGACTCTCTGTTGCATTCCTACAGGAATATCTTCGATCTTTGCTTCTACATCTACTTTGAGTCCATACTTTCCTGACAATTCCTCAACATCTTTTTTGGCTTTTTTAAAATTAAAAATAACTCCCCTTGTGGGTTCGTTTCCTAAAACAACGTTTTCCGCAACTGATAAATTTTCAACCAGCATAAAATGTTGATGAACCATGCCTATACCATTGTCTATAGCATCAGAAGGGCCTTTGATATCAACTTTTTTTCCTTTTATGTAAATCTCGCCGCTTGTGGGTTGGTACAAACCATAGAGTTGATTCATCAAAGTGGTTTTTCCAGCGCCATTCTCACCGATTAGTGCATGAATCTCTCCTTTTTTTACTTTAAAGGTAACTTTATCATTTGCAACAACCCTGGGAAATATTTTAGTTATTTCATTCATGTATACTGCATAGTCATTTAACTCTTCATGGATATTTTCTGTTTGAGGCATCTGCAACCTCCTTTCAACTTCAGGAATAAAAGTTTTAACAAACTTTGATAAATAATCTACAAAATAGGCGGGATTTTATCCCGCCTCATATTTGCAATAAATGAGTAAATTAGAATGGAAAAACTATATTACTTGCATTAAAGGAACCTAATTCAGCTTCGCTTTGAGGGATATTGATTTTTCCTTCCTTGGCAAGTGATTGTAAATATGCCAATTCTGCTATTACTTCGTTTGGTATAAGTCCCTTGGTATATTTCATTGGAGATATTCCAACACCGTCATCGACTATACCTAAGTTGTTATGTCCAGATTGAAAATATCTTGCTGACAAAGCTGAGTTGATACCATCAAAAGTTGCTACATCGATCTTTTTTGTGATACTAAGTAAAACATAACCAGGTGCCATATAATCTTGATCAACATCGACTCCTATTGCGAAGTAACCCTCACCTTTTTCATAATATTTATCTATAACCTGTTGTAGAGGCGCATTTGCTGGTAAACCGTAGAAAGACATTCCTTTTTCTTTTGCAGCGTCGATGACACCATTACCTGTTGCACCAGCGGCTGCGAAGACGATATCTGCGCCGTTGTCGTATTGAGAAAGGGTTAACTGTTTGCCCTTTGCCGGGTCTTCAAAACTGGCAGCGTACCCGATTAAAACTTGGACATTGGAACCATGGATTTGATTGTAGGCTTCAACTCCTGCTCTGTAACCTATTTCATATCTTTTGACCGGGGGTATTTCTATTCCACCAACGAAACCTATCTTACCTGTTTTGGTCATGGCAGCCGCTACGTATCCACCTAAGAAGCCTGCCTCATGTTCTTTGAAGGTGTAAAGGGCTAAATTGTTTGGGACCGTTTGACCTGGAGATGGTTCTATATCTATTCCTATGAAAAATGTATCGGGATATTGAGCGGAGATATTGAATAAGGCATCTGCCATCATAAATCCAACTCCAATTACTACATCTCCTCTTTGAGCTGCGTTGGTTAGATTTGGAATATAATCAGTTTGTTCCTTGGAAATGATTATTTCTCCCTCAACATTTGGAAGTTGATCCATAGCCATTTGAACTCCAGCCCATGTTCCGTCGTTGAAAGACTTGTCTCCCAAACCACCCACATCAGTTACCATAATAACTTTTAAAGCGAAAGAACTTACAAACATTAAACTGATTAAACTAAGAACTAGCAACTTTTTCATGTTTTCCTACCTCCTTTGGGTAAATTTACTTGTTTTTTTGAAAGTAAAAGTTTCTAACAAACAACAGAGAAGTTAAAAGTAATAAAATTATTCCAAATATATAGTTTATAGTGTAGTCAACAGTGTGAATACTAGGATAGCCAGTTTGGCTGAAAACCTGAAGGGGAGTTACTTGTATGAAGCTAAGAATGCTTATTATATACATAGATATTAAAGAAACAAATTTTGTGATTTTCTCTTCAAAAATGACAAGAATCGTTAAACTTAAAAAAAACAAAAGAAAGATTTTTGTACCATAAACAGTGTTATAGGCTCTTAAATTTATTTTGTCGACCTTTTCTACATCAAAAAAGGTTTTTATACTGGGTAACAAGGGATCGATTAGATCAGTAGATTGAAGGAGTTGGTTTGAAGTTTCTATGAATTTAGATTCGAATTCTGCATCAGAAAATTTTAACACATCGTTGGCTTGGACTTTTAATGCGTCTAACTCATTATAGATATTTCTTTCTGCAATTTCTGATGAATTAACAAAGTCAATAACCTCTTTTGAAAAATCAAGTGGTATACTTCGGTAATTTTGTACTTTATCAATTTTCAAGCCGTCTCTATTTGTTTGAACCGATGATCCTTGTAGGTTTGACAAAACTTGTGAGTTCAAAAGATCAGCTAAAAAAGATGAAAAAGTTGATCTATAAAAAGTGTTGACTTTTGAGTATTCGCTTCCTAAGTATGAATTCAAACTGGATATAGTTTTATGCAATGGAGCATGTGGGTAAACAACAACATCGTTCAATAATTGAGTTTCAAAAGTGGAATTATCAAACTGAGTATTATTTTGCATCAAAAGATCGTAAGAATAATATGAGGGTACGAATAAAGTAAGCAACACCAAGAAAAAAATGGAAAAGTTTATAATTTTTTCTGTAAAATTGGTCTTTTTTCCGAAACTTTTAAAGAGCAAAACGGCTAAAAACAAAAACACAAAAGTAACTATATAACTTCCATATAGAAAGGAAGATATTGTATCTTTTATAGGATTGTAGAAGGTCAGAAGATAGACAAATTCAACTCCAAAAATACTTAAAGCTGTCACCCAAAGATACTTTCTTAAAAATAAGAAAGTTATAAGAATCAAAACAGCATAGATGATAATTCTTATAAAAGAAATATTAGTCCCAGTCTTGCCTTCCTCAATAAATATTTGAGTGACTTGTTGTACTTGGCGGTTGGTTTCATCTATTAGCGAATTGACATAATTGTAAGAGAGCTGATCTATCGCGATTTGGAGTGGCCTTCCAGTTATACCAGATTGTACAAGCTGCTGAATTCCTTGTTCTAAACTTTCTCTATTTTCTAATATTATCTCATTAAATTCAGGATTAGCTTCCCCTTCATATATGTAAAATCTTTTATCTAAAATCTCAGCCTTAGATTCGAATCTTTCAATATTAGTGAAAGGAGCGGTATCAACAATTCCCAAAGAATATATAATAACGTTGCCAAAATAAGTTAAAGCATCATTTTCTAAAGATCTTGTATAATCTTGAACGGTTGCAAAGTAGGCTGGCATAGATCTAATCATCTCTTGTGTAATTTGTTCGCCAGAAAGATCGGATTGAACATACACTAAGAATCCCGCAAAAGCCAATTTTTCTTCAATTGTAGTTAATTGAGACTCTACATTGTCATAAATCTGAGAAAGATAAGTTTGAATATTTGTAGGTCTATCAACGTATTCAGCACTTCCTATCATTTGAGTTCTATAAAATCTATACAATCCTAAATTGTTAAGTTCTTGGAAAAAAGAATTGAATTCTTCGTTGGAAAGATTACCATCACTGTTGTAGGTTTGAATAAGCGATGTATAAACATCTCTAACTGCTTCAACATCGAGGGTGAAAGCTGTTAAAGAAAAAATGACTGTAATTAATAAAATGGCTAATTTCTTCATCTCTATCCTCCAAATTATGTAATTATTTAGAACAACAAATAAATGATTGATTTTATTATATCATTTTTTTTGTAGTTGTTCAACCTTGGATTATCTTAATTATACTTGATTATTAGTAATTATATCCTTTTAAAAACGATTAAAGATGATTAAGAGCTTTTTCATTAAAAAATTAAGGTAATTAAATGTTGATTGAGAAAATCTGATGTGGTAAAATAATCCTATAAAATACTTATAAGAGGAGAGATTGATATTTCAAAAAAATTTCATTTCTTAATGGTTCTATCTATTTTTTTGGCAGCGTCTTTATTTTCAGAATCAATTTTTTTAGAAGTCAACAATTTCAACATTGGGGAAAGAGCATTTCATATAGATTTGGGCAAAAATTACGCGATAATTGCCGATTACCAAGGTACAGCTCATTTTATAGATATCTTTACTTTAGAAAAAATTGAGTTTACACAAGCTATCTTACCTATGGGTGGAGCATTCGATGGAGAATTTTTTTATGTTATTGATAATTACAATAAAGAATTACTAAAAATCAAAAACAACAAGGTGATGCAAAAATTAATCTTAGATTCTAAACCTGTAAATATAAAACTTATAAACAACGAATTGTACATATTAGGCACAAATCCTTTTAAATTATACATTGTCGATTACAACCTGTTTATAAAAAAATCAATGGTCCTTCCTGTGCATAGCCCGTTAATTAGAAATATAGGCAACCAAGTTTTTATACCTTTATTTGATAATTTTCAAAACAACGTGTTTTTAACCGATTTGCTTTTTTTGATTCCTAATAATGATACTTATATTGTAAATTATAACCATATAGAACATCCTATAGATATTGTAGGATCAAATGGAATCATTTATATGGTTTCGTATTACAATGGCAATTTGTATAGGAATGATTTCAGAAAACAGCCTAAAATAGCTCAATTTGGAAGGTACACTACAAACATTGAGATATACAAAAATAATATTGTGGGCAATTCTCTCATGGGTGGTGTTTATTACTACGATCTCTCCTCTGGTGAAACCAACGTTATTTTAGATGATGTACCAATTAGTGATATTTCTGTTTCTCCCAATGGACAATACTTATTCGCTATCTCACATATAGAAAATAAGCTTTTTGTAATTGAGGGTACGAACGTCTATCAAACAATTGATACCTACAATTATCCAATCGACGTTGAGTCTCCTACTGATAATGTAGTTTTGGTACTTTGTACCGATTCTTCGAAGTTGCAGGTTATAAGATACTTTGAATGAGTGTTTTAATATCAAACACCGTTTTTTGTAATTTATCTTTGTATATATCAGAAATTTCTTTGAAATCATAATTTGAAGAAACGGTGTCGTAATAGATAAAGGGTATTTCAGGAGTGCTTTTATAAAAAAAGTTGTAATCTTCCTTTATGTTTTTTAGGACTCTTCTATTCTTAACATTGTTGAAAGTTAATGTTTGCCCAGCAAAAAAGATTCCAGTTAGAGCACTGTGTAAACGATCAGATATAATTATTTTAGATTGAGAAATTTCTTTGGTTATTTTATTTGGGTCTTTAAAAGGGAATTCAGCGGATACCTTGGTTTCTTTTCTAATGTTTTCAACTAATTCATAATTTTTTAATGTGTCTTGGGTTGCATTTATTACTAAAGTGGAAAGTGTATAATGTTCAAAAGTTGATAAGAATTCTGTTAAAAGCTGTAAATCATGTTCTTCTTTCAAACAAACTGATATTTTGTCTGTTTTTTTATAAGTATAATTTAAAAAAGGATATGGTCCTACATCTACACCTAGAGAGATATTTTTATTGTATTTTTTTGCAAAGACATAAGATGTTTCATCTCTCAAATTAGCGTAAAGTTTTGGGTAAGAAAGGATTTTCTTTAATTTTTGGAGGCTTCGTTTTTGGTTAAAAGATCCAAAACCTTGGGATAACAGTAAGATTGTTTTATTAAATTTTTCCCCCAGGTGGGCTATATAGTAATAGTACATAAAACTTCTGTAAGATGTTTCGGATTGAAAAAGGTTTCCTCCTCCAAAAATTATAACATCACTCTCTTTTATAGTTTTACGTATTTCGTAGAAATTGAATCTTGGAACAGTGATTATTTGAAATCTATATTCTTCATCGAATTCCAACTCGTTTTCAAGAGGTAAGAATATAATTCCATCGAATTTTATTTCATTTAATATTTGTAAGAAACTTTTTAACAATAGATCATCTCCATAGTTGCCGTACCCATAAAACCCAATTAAAAAAATTTTTTTCATCTTTTTTCCTCCAAATTAATTATTTAAAAATCATTATTTAGGAAAATGTTGTTTTTGAAAAGAAAAATAAAATAGATAAAATAAAGGTGGGTGAAAATTATTGTTTGATAATATCAATTTTCAGATTATTCCAAATACTATGGATGCATTATCTTTAAGGCAAAATGTGATTTCTCAAAATATAGCAAATTATGAAACACCTGGGTACAAAAGAAAGTACGTTGATTTTGAAAACGAGTTACAAAAAGCGTTGAGTGAAGATTCAGCTTTGACTCTTAAAGTGAATAGAGACCAACACATAAATAATACCTTATCTTTAGGAAAAATTCAACCAAATATTCAAATAGATAATTCCAAATCGCTTAGAGATGACGGAAACAATGTCGACCCCGATATGGAATTGGTAAGAATGACTCAAAATACCTTAAAATACAACACTTTATCCAGATTGACGACCTATGCAATCCAAAGATATGAAACAGCTATTAGAGGTGGTAAATGATGGATGGGTTATTTAAGGTTTTGGATATTGCTGCAAGCGGTATGACAGCAGAAAGATTTAGGTTAGACGTTATTTCTCAGAATTTGGCTAATTCAGATACAACTAGGACAGAAGAAGGTGGACCTTACAGAAGAAAAGCAGTAATCTTTCAAGAAGCACTCAGTGAAAGTACAAATGGAGATAGGAATTTTGGCGGAGTGAAGGTCTCTTCTATAGTAGAGGATCCCTCACCTTTTAGATTAGTATATGACCCTAACCACCCCGATGCAGACGCTGAAGGATACGTTAGTTATCCTAATGTCAATGTATTACGAGAAATGGTCGATATGATGTCTGCCCAAAGAGCTTATGAGATGAATGCAGCGGTTGTAAATTCAGCCAAAAGCATGTACAATTCTGCCCTTGGAATAGGCAGATAAGTAAGGAGGTGAGCATTGATGACAGAAGGTATAAATGGAATAAATGGGATTGACCCCAATAAATTAGCTCCAGAAAAAACTAAACAAGAAGATAAAAATTTAGACTTTTCTAAATTATTAAAAGATGCAATTGAGGAAGTAAATTCAATCCAAAAGAATGCTGATAAAGTTGCAGCAGATTATGCCGCAGGCAATATAACGGATATACATCAAGTTATGATTGCTGCAGAAAAGGCTTCTCTTTCGTTACAATTAACAACAGAAGTTACAAATAGAATCGTTGAAGCATATAAAGAAATAATGAGAATGCAGATTTAATTATGTTTTTTCTCCCTTATAAATATTATCAATTTGATCTTTAAATGGTTGGGTATTTTTACCCAATCTTTTTGTTTTATTATATTTTATTAAAATTTAAAAAAAGTTGATAAAAGTTTGTTATAATTTATGCATATAGTGAAAGGAGGTGATTTTTATGGAAGAAATAATCAAAAGTGCAGAAAAGTACATTGAGGAAAATCCTGAAGTAGATTTAGAAAAGTTGGAAGAATTCTTAAGAGGAATCTACGATGAAAAAGACGTTGATGAGTACTTTGCTCAGATCGGTGAAATTTTATCAGCGATGGAAAATTATTATGAAGATCCTTTAGATCTATTCATTAATGATGATGAAAAAGATAATAAATAAGGGGGAGGGCAAAGTTGACAAAAGAAGAAAGAAGTTGGATTTTGTACGATTGGGCGAATTCCGCGTATTCAGTTGCTATAACCACCGCACTGTTACCAATATTCTTTAAGGATTATGCCGCTGCTCACATGCCAGATTATTTATCGACTGCTTATTGGGGTTATTCATCTACTATAGCAACTTTGATAGTGGCAATTTTGGCACCAATTTTAGGGACATTAGCTGATTATAAGGATTATAAAAAAAGGTTCTTGCTTTTCTTTCTTTTGATGGGTGTTGTGTTTACAGCTTCTTTGTCATTGATTCAAGAAGGACAATGGTTTTTTGCCTTAGTGTTATATGTTTTATCAAGCATAGGATTCTCTGGAGCCAATGTTTTCTACGATTCCTTTTTAACGGATGTAACTTCAAAAGAACGTATGAATTGGGTATCATCTAGCGGTTTTGGATGGGGTTATATAGGTAGTACTATACCATTTTTAATTGGACTTATTTTTATCTTGAATCCTTCATTAATCGGCCTTAAATCTACTACTGCAGCAACAAAGTTGGCATTTGTTATCACTGCAGTGTGGTGGTTTGTTTTTTCAATCCCAATCATGAAAAATGTTAAGCAAACATACTATGTAGAAAAAACGAAAACTCCAATAAAAGATTCTTTTAAAAGGCTCTCGCAATTTTTAAAGAATATGAAAGGCAACAAAAATGTTTTTCTCTTTTTATTGGCATATTTTTTCTATATAGATGGAGTGGATACAATAATAAGGATGTCTTCTTCTTACGGACTTGATGTTGGACTTAACGCCAACGATTTGCTGGTCGCTTTTTTGGTGATACAAATAGTAGCTTTTCCGTTTGCCTTGTTGTATGGAAGATTATCCAAGAGATTTTCTACAAAAAATTTGATATATTTTGCAATTTTTGTCTATACTTTTATCACTGTTTTTGCTTTTTTCTTAGAAACCATTGTCCAATTTTGGATATTAGCTATGTTAGTAGCATCTTCTCAAGGTGGGATTCAAGCTCTTAGCAGGTCACTTTATGGTCGCATGATACCAAAGGATCGATCTGCAGAGTATTTTGGGTTCTACAATATATTTGGAAAATTTTCAGCAATTTTGGGGCCCTTTTTAGTAGGGATCTTCACACAAATTGGGAAGAGTTCTAGATGGGGAGTTGCAAGCTTGCTCTTTTTGTTTATCATTGGAGGAATACTTTTCTATTTTGTAAAAGAGCCTGAAGAAGCGTAAAATTATCGGCTAGAAAGGAGATGCAAATATGGATAGTCACGGTAGTTTCTGTGAATTTCTCGATCTACCACCGTAATGATTGAAAGGAGGAGTAAAATTGAAGGTTGAAGTAAAAGTTGATATAAAAAAATTAATAAACGAAAAGGAGTTTAAACTTCTAAAAGAGTTGTTAAAAGAACAAGAACCCGCAAAAATAGTAGAGATGATTGAAGAATTACCTCACGATGAAAAAATTGTTGTTTTCAGATTTTTGCCTAAAGACACCGCTGCAGAAGTTTTTTCTCAGTTAGAGAAAGATGATCAAATGGAACTACTTTCTCTTTTTAAAGAAGATAAGTTGAAAGAAATAATAGAAAATATGGAACCAGATGATAGAGCTGATCTTTTAGAAGAACTTCCTGCCAACGTAGTAAAGCGCTTACTTGCCCATCTTTCTCCTGAAGAGAGGCAAAACACTGTTATTCTTCTTAATTATCCAGAATACTCTGCAGGAAGGATAATGAACCCAAATTTTTTGGATCTCAAAGAAAGTATGACAGTTAAAGAAGCGCTTAATCATATTAAGGATGAAGGCAATAAAAAAGAGACTATCTACACTTTGTTTGTGATAGATAACACTAGAAAATTGAAGGGGACAGTAGAATTAAAAGATTTGATTTTTTCAGAAGAGAATGAGATTATAAAAAATATAATGAATGAAACCCCAATCTATTCAACGGTTTACGATGATGAGGAAGAAGTTGCAAGGGTCATGCAAGATTATGATCTTTTAGCTATTCCAGTAACAGATAGCGAAAAAAGACTGGTAGGGATAATAACCATTGACGATATTGTAGATGTTTTAGAAGAATCAGCCACAGAAGATATCCAAAAAATGGCAGCAGTAGGAGTAACAGAGACTTCTTATTTTCATACTTCGATTTGGGAACTTGTAAAAAGTAGAGTAATTTGGCTTGGTGCTTTACTACTTTTTGAGAGTATTGCTGTTTTTGTAATTGAAGGATTTTCAGACGTTCTACAGAAAATTACTGTATTAGCAGCATTTATGCCGACCATTAACGCCATAGGCGGAAATACTGGAAGTCAAATGTCTGCTATAGTAATTAGATCAATGGCAGTTGGAGATATTGAAGAGGATGATTTTAAAAAGGTTTTAGGAAAAGAGTTTTTTTCTGGTATAATTTTAGGTATAATTCTAGGAGTAATCATGTTTTTAAGATCAATAGTCAATACTCGAGAACCCTTAATTATGTTGAGTTTATCTTTATCTATAATTATAGTAGTTATGATTTCAAATCTTTTAGGAGCCATACTACCTTTTCTTGCCAAAAAGATACATTTAGATCCTGCTTTGATCTCTGGACCATTTATTTCTACTTTGATGGATATACTAAGTATGTTTTTTTATTTTTCTATTTCCGCGTTACTTCTTAAAGATTTGTTATGAATAACAAACAACAAAAAAGTGAATTAGAACTTGATGGAAGGAACTGATATAATGAACGAAATGGATATTCAAGAGATCACCAAAAAAATTAAAGAATTACCAACGCCTGATTTTATTGTACAAAGGATTATTAACATAGCCAACGATCCCGAAGCGGATATAAATGACTTGCATAATATGATCGTTCAATCACCTGCTTTAACTGCAAAGATTTTAAGATTATCTAATTCTGCTTATTATGCACTACCAAAGAGAGTAACGAAACTTACGCAAGCGATAAATCTGCTTGGTTTCAAAACGGTTAGAAATTTAGCTTTAAGTATTTTTACTGTCGAGAATTATTTTTCCCAAGATATACCTTTTTTCAATACACAGCATTTTTGGGTTCATTTGATCTCAACTGGCGTCGCCTCAGAACTTTTAGCAAAATATCTTAATTCCCCAGATAAAGAAGAAGCCTTTATGTGTGGTGTTCTGCATGATCTTAGTAAGGTAGTGATGGCACATATTATGCCGGATGTTTTTGAGATGGTCATTAAAGTTGCTCAACACGAAAAAATTTCTTTTTTTCAGGCGGAAAATTTGTTATCAACTTATTCGCATCAACAGATTGGAAGGAAGCTTTTTGAAAATTGGAATATGTCAGACTTAGTCATAGAAACTGCTACATACCATGATAATCCTTTGGAGTCTAGTAATGAAGAAGCAAAAAAATTATTGTATATTGTAAATGTTGCGAATATAACTACTAATTTATATTTTTACGGCTATTCAGGATGCTTCGATATTCCTGAGGTTGATTTAAAAATTTGGAACTTTTTGGGATTAAATTATAATAAGTATGCCAGTTATTTTGAAGAATTCAAAGATATAATTAAAAGGTCCCCTGAATTTACTAACATGAAAGAAGTGTTCGATGATCTGGAGGTGACATCTGATGGCTCAGTATAGAAGAGAAATGCTTGAGTCTGAAATGAAAAAATTAATTACCCAAGGTTTTTCTCAATTAAAGGATCCTAGATTAAAAGACAAATTTATTGACATAAATATGGTACGTTTATCAAAAGATAAATCTTATTTAGATGTATATGTTTCATCTCTTGATGAAGATATTGATACCATCATTAATATTCTAAACAACGCAAAGGGTATGTTTAGAACTCTTATCGCAAAAAATATTAAAATGTTCAAGGTTCCCGAGGTAAGGTTTCATAAAGACGAAGGTATTGAAGCAAGTATTAGAATAAATAAACTAATAGAGAAAATAGAGAAAAACGAGGAAGGGAAATGAAAAGTGGTTTTTTAGTAATCAACAAGCCAAAGGGTATTACTTCTCATGATGTAATCAATATTCTTAGAAAAAAGTTTGGCTTACAGAAAATTGGTCATGCTGGAACTCTAGATCCCTTTGCTACGGGAGTACTAGTTGTAGGAGTAAATAAAGCTACAAAATTGTTAGAATTTTTTCAAAACGAAAAAAAGACATACTATGTAAAAGCTGAATTGGGAATCATCACAGATACTTTTGATATAGAAGGGAAAATACAGGAAAAGAACATAGTTACTCAGCAACACATCTCTAATTTGAAAGACATATGTTTTTCTTTTGTGGGGGAATATCTACAAGTTCCTCCTGCCTATTCAGCCAAAAAATATAAAGGTAAAAAGCTTTATGAATATGCCCGTGAAGGTAAAATAATTAATCTTCCTCCAAAAAAAGTAAAAATATATCAGCTTTCAAATTTTTCACAAGAAGGACAAGAATTTAGTTTCTTTGTAGAAGTAAGTTCGGGAACTTATATAAGATCATTAATCATGGATATAGGATATGCTTTAGGATGTGGAGCCGTTACCAAAGAACTTTGTAGAGTGAAAAGTGGTAAGTTTGAATTAAAAGATAGCATTTTGTTAGAAGAGGTTTCACTGGAAAAAATGTTAAAAATGGATGAGGCTTTAGATCTTCCTTACGTTAAGATTAATAACGGGCAACTAGTCATTAAAGGGCAGCAAATTTATAAAGATAATGTTTTAGAATTTTCTAATTTCAATAAAAATGATTACGTTAAAATATACGACGAAAAAGAATGTTTTTTAGGAATAGGTAGGGCTGAAAAAAAATCGACATTTTTAAGAACCCTTCTTAAAGAAGAAGAAAGGAACGATAGGATAGTAAAAATATATAAAATTCTGTACGAGGTGACATAAAATTGTATGCACTCACAATTGGGATCTTTGATGGTGTACACAAGGGCCATCAGTATATATTGAAAAACACTCTCCAACTCGCGAATAACTTAAGGTTTGAACCCTTGGTTTTGATGTTCAGATACCCTCCTGAAAAGCATCTAGGAGGGTTTGAAGGTCTCATTCTACCTAGTTGGCGAAGGAAACAAATTTGCGAAGATATTGGATTTAAAGTTGAAGTTAAAGATTTAGAAGAAGTATGGGGATTACCCCATGAACAATATCTTGAGGAATTGATGAAAAAAGGAGTAAAAGCAATAGTTTGTGGTGAAGATTTTACTTTTGGGAAAAATGCATTAGGCAATGTAGAATATTTACAAGCTGTTAGTCAAAGCAAAGGATTAGTAGTCAAAGTGCTGAAAGATTTAAAAAGTCAAGGAAACAGGGTTAGTTCTTCAGCTATAAAAAGAGAGTTAAAATTAGGTAATATTAAGACAGCAAATGGAATGCTTGGAAGGCCATGGACTCTTGAAGGTACAGTCTATGAAGATAGACATGTAGGATTTAAGCTTGGATTTCCAACTGCAAATATTAACGTTTGGGAAAAAGAGGAGATCTTATTGCCAAAATTTGGTGTTTACATTGTGAAAGGATATGTAAGAGGTCGATCGGGTTTTTTGTGGGGCCTAATGAACGTTGGCTTAAGACCAACTTTTGATGAATACAAAAAGACTCCAAAAGTTGAAGTCTATTTTTTGGATTTTTTTGGTGATCTATATGGTGATTATATAGTTTTAGAAGTAATAGATTTTTTACGAGATGAAGTAAAATTTGATAATGAACAAGAATTAATTGGCGCTATGGAAAAAGATGAAGACCAAGCTAGAAAGATCATACAGAAGCATTATATATAGAAGGGAGATGAAACGTTTTGTCTAGATGGGATTTAACATTTTTTTATTCCTCACCCGAAGACTCACAAATTAAAGAAGATTTCGAAGAAAGCTTAAGGCAAATCAAAAAATTATATCAACAGTACTATGACAAACTGTCGAACCCTTCGCTGACTCCCCACGAATTGAAGAACTTTTTCCAAGAGTTTGAGAAAGTTTTAAAAATGCATAATTTTACTTACCAGTATTGTCACTTGCTTTATGATTCCAACACCCAAGACGAAACTGCTCAAAAACTCTATGCGATGGCTAAAGATTACGATTCAAAAATAGAAATGGAATCATCATTTTGGAAGCCGAGGTTATTGAAGCAAAATGAAAAAAAGCTTAACGAATTGATGTATGCCGAGGAATTGAAAGATTACACCCATGTGCTTCAAAAGCTTATTAAATCAAAAAGCCATATATTGAGTGAAGATGCTGAAAAGGTGTTAGCCGCTATGTACAACTCATCACGGGGAGGCTTTGAAGAATTATATGGTCGGTTAACAAGTTCTTATACTTTCAAGTTAGAGATCGATGGTGAACTTAAAGAATTAACCGATCCGCAAGTAAGGAGTTTAAGAAGAAAACCTGATGTAAATTTAAGACGACAAGCAATGAAAGAATTCTTTAAAAAGTACGACGAAGATAGCCTCCTATTCGAAAAAATATACAATTCTATCGTAAAAAATTACGACACAGAGGCTAGTTTGAGGAATTACAAAGAGCCGATTTCTATGAGAAACTTTAACAACGAAGTTGAAGATGAAATTGTGGAAACCGTTATAAAGGTCACAACTGACAGGACGCCCATGGTTCACCAATATTACAGATGGAAAGGTAAAAGGTTAGGGATAGAACAAACTCTTGCCGATATCTATGCGCCTTTGGCAAAAGTACAAAAAGAATATACTTTTGAAGAGGCACAGAAGATTGTTTTAGATTCGTATTACGAGTTCGATGAAGAAATTGGAGAAATTGCAGAGTCTTTCTTTAAAGAAAAAAGAATAGATTCTGAAATAAGAAAAGGTAAAAGAGGAGGAGCATACACATCTTACGCACTTCCTAATAGAAAACCTTTTATTTTATTAAATTTTACTGGGACCCTTGCCGATGTGAGTACATTAGCACATGAGTTGGGACATGGGATACATGGGACTTTAGCCTCAGACCAAAACATTTGGAATTATCACCCTCCTTTAACGATGGCAGAAGTTGCATCTGTGTTTGGTGAGATGTTGGTGATTGATAAAATACTACCCACCCTTTCAGAAGCGGAAAGAACGGCTTACCTGTCATCGAATGTTGAAGGAATGTTTTCGACGATGTTCAGACAAAATATGATTGCTAGATTTGAAATATCATCTCACAATTTGATAGAACAAAATGGAAGTGCTAATTGGAAAGAACTTGCAGAACTGTATAAGAAAGAATTAGAAATTATGTTTGGTGATTCAGTAATAATACCACAAGAGTATTATTATGAATGGGCAAGCATACCTCATATCTTTAGAACACCTTTTTACGTTTATGCATACAATTTTGCTAATTTATTAGTTATAGCTTTATACCAACAATACAAAGTCGAAGGAAAATCTTTTGCACCAAAATACAAAGAGTTGCTTAGAAGTGGTGCAAAAGATTCCCCGAAAGAATTGTTGAAAAAAATTGGGATTGATATCTCAAACCAAGATTTTTGGGAAAAAGGTTTCGAGTTTATAGAAAGGGAATTTATCAATAAATTAGATTGAAGTAAAATAGAGACATTCAACACATTTTTAAATAATGTATTTAATCCGAGGGAGAATTTATCTTGGTTCCTAAAATTATTATAACTACGCATAAAAATGCCGATTTTGATGGGTTTGCCGGATGTGTGGCTGCATCATTAATATATGAAGACTCTATTATTGTGCTCGAAGGAGAGCCTCAGCAAAATCTTAAGGAATTTTTGAATATATACGATATTCCATACGAAAAAGAGAATAATTTTATAAAAGAGTATCAAGAAGAAATAAAAAACCGCAATTTCGAAAAAGTTGTGATTGTGGATACTGCTGATATCAATAGAATCCCTGATTTTATAAAATCGCTCGTTGAACAGGGAACAGAAGTTGATATATATGATCATCATCCGGAGTTAAAGGAGCAAAATATCACTGGTAATAATTATTCTAAAGAAGTAGGAAGCGCCACAACGTTAATTGTTCAAAAATTATTAGAAACCAAAATAGTTCTTCCTGATACCTATGAAACTCTTTTTTTAATAGCAATCCATGAAGATACTGGAAACTATGTTTATTCTACAACGACGCCTCTAGATCATCAAATTTCTGCAGAGCTATTAAAAGGCGGTGCTAGGATAGAAGAGGTAGAAGAGTTTGTTTCGTTAGAAATGACAAAAGAGCAAAAAGAACTTTTTGACAAACTCTATAACAATGTACAAGAGCTTACCTTGGAGGAAGTAACAATACAGATTACTTATTCTGAGATCGACAAATTTATAGGTGGGTTAAACGTTATAACCCACAAATTGTTTGAGACTCTAACTCCAGATGTTTTGTTTGTTGTTGTAAAAATGGGTAAAAGCATTCATATAGTTGCAAGATCAAGGATTGAAGAAATAGATTTAAATAAAATTCTATCTTTATTTGGCGGTGGAGGTCATAAAAAAGCTGGTTCAGCCAAAACAAAAGCTCTTGGGATACAAGAGGTCATTAACAAGATTAAAAAAGAGTTAAAATCTTCTTTTGTCCCAGTTTTAAAAGCAAAGCATATTATGTCATCTCCCGTCAGAACCATATTATCATTTGAAACAGTGGAAATAGCTCATGAATTGATGTTTCAAACAGGGCATTCAGGCCTTCCTGTAATATCTGACAATAAATTAGTGGGTATTGTAACTAAAAAAGACATAGAAAAAGCAATGAAACATGGTTTAAAAAATGCCCCTGTTAAAGCTATAATGAGCACTAACTTAAAGGTTGTTGATGTAGAAACTTCGTTGACTCAAGTAAGAAGGATCATGGCAGAAGCAGACATTGGAAGGATTCCCGTTTTAAAAGATGGAATACTTGTTGGCATAATAACTAGAACTGATCTTTTAAGGGCTACTAACGGAGTTTTTAATTTTTCACTTAGCCCAATATTAGAAGAAAAGTATAAATCGCAAAATCTAAAAGAAGAAATGGAAAAAATTCTACCGATATCTATTCTTAATCTTCTAAAACTTATTGGCCTGTATGGGAATGAGTTGGGGTTAAACGTATATGTAGTAGGAGGATTTGTCAGGGATCTTTTGCTAGCAATTAACTCTAAATCAAACGGTACAAAGTCAATACCCTACGATATAGATGTAGTAGTGGAAGGGGATGGTTTGTTATTTGGTAAATATGTTGCTAAACAATTAAGGGCAAAATATGTTGAACACCCCAAATTTCACACCTGCTCAATTTTTTATAGAAATGGGGAAAATAAGATAATAAGGATTGATATTGCAACTGCCCGAACAGAATATTACGAAGAAGCAGGAGAACTTCCCAAGGTTGAATTATCAACTATTAAAAAAGATTTATATAGAAGGGATTTCTCTATAAACGCCATGGCAATAAAAATTAATTCGGGTTCCTTTGGAATACTGATGGATTTTTTTAATTGTAAAAAAGATCTTGAAGAAGGCAAGATAAGAATACTTTACCCACTTTCTTTTATCGAAGATCCTACTAGAATATTGAGAGCTATAAGGTTTGAACAAAGATTTGGTTTTGAAATTGAGCCTAACACCTTAACAAAATTAGAAGAAGCTGTAGAAAATGGATATTTAGAAAAAGTCACTGGAATGAGGATAAGAGAGGAATTAGAAAAAATACTAGAAGAGCCCCAACCTATGAAAGCAATAAAAAGAATGGGTAAACTGAAAATTATTCTTCACTTGTTCGAAAAAACTTACTACTCTCCTACACTAGAAAAAGATTTAGAAAAACTTTTTGATGTTAGGGAATACTTTAAGGCAAACTTACCAAATTATTTGAATAAAGTCAGACTATTCCACATAGTATTATGCGTTCTACTGCAATACACTCCAGAAGAATCTCTAAAGAAAATTACTGAAAGATATGGACTACCGAAAGATTTTATTAAGAATTTAATCCAAGTAAAAAATGTATTTAATGAAATTTCTATAGATTTAAATGACAAAGAAAAAACATCAAAATTGTCTTATTTCTATGAAAAAACCAACGGTTTTCAAAATGAACAATTAATTTTTTTAGCTGTAAAACTTCCAGAAGAATTATTAGCAAAATACTATGAATATTTAAGAAAAATTGAGAAACTAAAACTCTCCATCACGGGGAAAGATTTACTAAAGAAAGGATACGAAGGTGTTCAAATTAAAGCAAAGTTAGAAGAAATAAAGAAAAAACTCTTGAATTGCGAAATACAACCTGGCGAAGAAAAAAATTTGATATAAATTTGACAATTCAATTTTTTTATGTTATAATCCCTAAAATTTAGCAAAAGGAGTTTTTTGAATTTATGACTAATTGTGAAAAAAATTTCATTTCTTATAATCAAATAAATTTAAATAACAATAGGAGGCGCCCATGTAGCCGGTGGATCATAAGCACCGGTAATGGGTGCTTATGAGGTTGGGAGATGGTTACTCTCCTAATTGATTTTTAATCCATGCGGCTACATCTTTTAAGATGTAGCCGTTTTTTTTAGAGTTTCTAAAGACAGTAAGTTCAAAAGAATAGAGGGAGGTTAGTGTATGGAAAGTACGGAAATAATGCAAGAAGGTATTGTTTTACCATTGGGTTTTAAAGTCTGGGGAATTCACTGTGGAATCAAGAAGCTCAAAAAAGATTTAGGACTGATATACTCAGAAAAAAAGGCTAATGCCTCAGCCGTTTTTACCACGAATAAAGTTAAAGCGGCTCCAGTTATTTTGAGTATGGAGAACATTAAGGATAACGAAATACAAGCTGTTATTGTGAATAGTGGTAACGCAAACGCTTGCACTGGTGTAAAAGGATATTCAGATGCGATAAGCATGGCAGAAAAAACCGCTCAGATCTTAAATTTAAAGTCAGAAGATGTATTTGTAAGTTCAACAGGTGTTATAGGTGTTCCATTGCCAATTGAAAAAATTTTAAACGGCATAGAATCATTTGAAAAAAATATTGATTTAACAAATGATGATCTTTTAAGTTTCGCACAGGCGATAATGACTACAGATACCTTCCCAAAAATTAATTCTACACAAGTTGTGATTGGGGGTAAAAAGATAACATTAACCGGGGTTGCCAAAGGTTCAGGTATGATTCATCCCAATATGGCTACAATGTTGTCTTTCATCATGACAGATGCAAACATTTCTAAATCTGCTTTGAATAAGGCCTTAAAGCACTCTGTAGATAATTCTTTTAATTTAATAACGGTTGATGGTGACACAAGTACCAACGATACGGTGCTTATTCTGGCAAATAAGCAAGCAAAAAACGAAGAAATTACAGAAGATTCTTCTGAATACAATTTATTTCAAAAAGCTCTTTATGAAGTAGTTGAAAATTTAGCTAAAAAAATCGTTATGGATGGGGAAGGAGCTACTAAATTTTTCGAGGTACAAGTAAAAAATGCTAAGACGAAAGAAGATGCTAAATTGATCTCAAGGTCTATAGCCAAGTCTAATTTAGTCAAAACAGCAATTCATGGAGAGGATGCTAATTGGGGAAGAGTGCTGGCAGCCGCTGGTTATTCAGGTGGAAACTTTGATCCTGATAAGGTAGATGTCTGGTTTCAAAGTTGTGTGGGAAAGATTCAACTTTGTCAAGATGGTCATTTTATAGATTTTAACGAAGTTAAAGCAAAAGAAATTCTAGGTAAGAAAGAATTAAAAATTATTGTAGATTTAAAAGATGGTGAAGAGAGTGCTATTTCTTGGGGATGTGATCTTAGTTACAAATATGTAGAAATAAATGGAGGGTACAGAACATGATAAAAGTTGAAAAGTTCTCTGATGAGATATCTAAAGCGGAAGTTTTGGTTGAAGCATTACCCTACATAAAAAAATTTGCGGGAAGTATAGCTGTTATTAAGTTTGGTGGTAACGCTATGAAAGATCCACAAATTAAATCGATGGTCGCAGAAGATATCGTACTTATGAAATATGTTGGGCTAAATCCTGTTATCGTTCATGGTGGGGGACCAGATATCAATAAAATGCTTGCGAGTTTAAATATAGAAACAAAATTTGTAAATGGATTAAGGGTAACCGATGAAAAAGTTATGGAAATAGTAGAGATGGTGTTGGTTGGTAAGATAAATAAAGAGATTACATCGTTGATAAATAAAACTGGGGGAAAGGCTGTTGGATTAAGTGGGAAAGATGCAAATTTATTGTTGGCAGAAAAAGATTTGTCCCAAGGGGATTTGGGTTACGTTGGTAAGGTAGTGAATGTAAATAGGGAAGTAATTTTGAATTTAATTGAAAAAGATTATATCCCTGTCATCGCACCTTGTGCAATTGGAAGAGATTGGAAAACTTATAACGTTAATGCCGACATAGCGGCAGGTAAAATTGCTTCCTCTTTGAACGCGGATAAATTTGTTTTATTGACTGATGTGGAAGGCGTTTTAAAAAACAAAGAAGATGAAGAAAGTGTGATTTCAAGACTGTCATATCGAGAAGCAAAAGACTTATTGAATTCTCAATTTATCACTGGCGGTATGATTCCTAAGTTAAAATGTTGTATCCAAGCCTTAGAAGATGGAGTAAAAAGGGCACATATAATAGATGGAAGAATTCCCCATGCCTTACTTTTAGAAATCTACACAGACAAAGGTGTGGGAACAATGATAGCGAAGGAGGTATACGATAATGATAATCTCTGAAGATAAAAAGTATGTAATGAATACTTACTCAAGATTTCCAATAACTTTGGTACAAGGGAAAGGTACAAAGGTGTGGGATGAAAACGGTAAAGAATACTTAGATTTTGTTGCTGGGATCGCTGTCAATGTTTTGGGCCATTCTCACCCCGTAATTGTAGAAGCAGTGAAATCTCAAGTTGACAAATTAGTTCATGTTTCTAACCTCTATTGGAATGGTAATCAAGTACAGTTAGCCAAGATGATTTGTGAAAAATCTTTTGGGAAAAGTGCCTTTTTTTGCAACAGTGGAACAGAAGCGAACGAAGCTGCGATTAAGTTAGCAAGAAAATATGGAAACACTAAATACAATGGGCAAAGATACAAAATTATCACGGCAAAGAACTCATTTCATGGAAGAACCTACGGTGCATTGACGGCAACAGCCCAGCCAAAATATCACAAGAATTTCGAACCTCTATTGGAAGGATTTGAAAGCGTAGAGTACAACGATATAAATTCACTAAAGTCGGCTGTTGATAAAAATACATGTGCTGTAATGTTGGAGGTTATCCAAGGTGAAGGGGGAATAAACGAAGCAAAAAATGAATATCTTCAACAAGTTAGAAAACTTTGTGATGAGAACGACCTTCTTTTGATTTTTGACGAAGTCCAAACAGGGATAGGAAGAACTGGAAAACTTTTTGCCTATGAACATTCTGGAGTGGTACCCGATGTGATGACCCTTGCAAAAGCCTTAGGTGGTGGTTTCCCTATCGGTGTGCTTGTTGTGAATGAAAAAGCTGACGTATTTACACCAGGGGATCATGGATCAACATTTGGTGGGAACCCGTTAGCCTGTGCAGTTGGCATGGCTGTGATGAAAAACGTTGCACAAGAATCTTTTCTGAATATGGTGAAAGAAAATGGTGAATTTTTCAAAAATCAATTATTAGCAATGAAGGAAAAACATTCAATAATTGACAAAGTTAAGGGAAAAGGTTTGATGATCGGAGTCAAGTTAGACATAGAAGATGGCAGTGATATAGTAAAAAAAGCTATGGAAAAAGGACTTTTGATAAATCTTTTAAATCACAATGTTTTAAGATTCGTCCCTCCTCTTATAATCACAAAAGAAGAGATAGCCAAGGGTATGAATATTCTCGAAGAAGTTTTTTTAGAAATGGGGTATTAAGATGAAAGGATTTATAAAGTTAAATGATTCTACCATTTTTGAAGGAGAAATTATCAGTAAAAAAGATTTTGGACAAGGCGAAGTTGTCTTTAACACGTCTATGACTGGATACGAGGAATCAATAACGGATCCATCTTATGCAGGAGAAATACTGGTAATGACCTATCCATTGATAGGAAATTATGGTGTAAATTTAGAGAATTTACAGTCAAAAAGACCCCCCATCAAAGGTTTGATAGTTAAAGATTACTGTCAATTTCCCTCTCATCACACATCTCAGTATTCACTTTTAGATTATTTAGACCAACATGAAGTACCTATTTTAAGTAAAGTAGATACGAGGGCCCTTACGAAAAAGTTAAGAATAGAAGGTAGTATGAATGGTGTGATAACCACCGAGAAGGATTTTGAAGTTCCAACTTCTGATGAGAATTTACTTGATAGTGTTTCAACAAAGGAAATTTATAGAATTCAAGGGAACGGTCCAAAAGTAGCCCTGATAGATTTAGGAGTTAAGAAAAATATAGTGAACCAGCTCAAATCTGAAGGATACGATATTTATGTTTTTCCATATAACAGTACTAAAAATGATGTAGATAAGGTTCAACCAGATTTAGTATTATTCTCCAACGGTCCCGGTGATCCAAAAAAGGCAAAAGAAGCCATACTTTTAGCTAAAGAGTTTATAGGTGAGAAACCACTTTTTGGGATTTGTTTGGGTCATCAAATAATCTCTTTGGCGTTAGGTTTTAACACTGTAAAAATGAAATTTGGTCACCGAGGTACCAACCATCCTGTGATGAATTTGTTGAACAATAAATGTTATATCACTTCTCAAAACCACGGTTATATGGTTGAAAAAGAGTCAGTGAAAAACAAAGATGTAATAATTACCTACATCAATTTGAATGATCAAAGTATCGAGGGAATCATGCACAAAAAGTATCCCATTTTTACTGTCCAATTTCATCCAGAAGGTGGTCCTGGGGTTCACGATACAACTTTTATTTTTAGAAAAATCAAAGATTTAATCAATAGAAACTAAGAGCATACTTCCGGGGAGGTCAACAATGCCAAAAAAACGTGAAATAAAAAATGTTTTAGTTATAGGTTCTGGACCAATAATAATAGGTCAAGCAGCAGAATTCGATTATTCAGGAACCCAAGCTTGTAAATCTTTAAAAGAAGAAGGATGTAAAGTAATATTGGTAAACAACAATCCTGCAACTATTATGACTGATACAGAAATAGCAGATGTAGTTTATATGGAAAACCTTGAAATGGATACTTTAATTTCCATTATAGAAAAAGAAAAACCGGATGGGATTTTAGGAACACTTGGAGGACAAACAGCCTTAAATCTAATTATCCAATTAAAGGATAGTGGAATTATCGATAAATACGATATTCAAGAATTGGGAACATCGGTTGAATCCATAAAAATAGCAGAAAGTAGAGAATTATTTAAAAGAAAAATGCAAGAAATTGAAGAACCTATCGCTGAAAGCCTCACGGTGTCGACAGTATCCGAAGCCATAAATTTTGCTAACAAAGTTGGGTATCCTTTGATAATACGCCCAGCATACACTTTAGGAGGAACAGGTGGTGGATTTGCTTACAACGAAGAGGAGTTAATAGAATTTGTAGAGAATGGGTTGAAAAAGAGCATGATGAAAGAGGTCTTAATAGAAAGATCCTTATTGGGTTGGAAAGAGATCGAATACGAATTGGTTAGGGATTCTTTTGATAATTGCATCACCGTATGTAATATGGAAAATTTTGATCCTGTAGGAATTCACACCGGAGATAGTATAGTTGTTGCACCTTCTCAAACGTTGACAGATCAAGAACATCAAATGTTAAGGGACTCATCCATTAAGATAATAAAAGCTTTAAAGATAGAAGGTGCTTGCAATATTCAATTTGCCCTCAATCCTTATAACGAAGAATATCGAGTTATTGAAGTGAATCCTCGTTTGAGTAGATCCAGTGCCTTAGCGTCCAAAGCAACGGGGTATCCTATAGCAAAAATTGCTACAAAAATCGCAATAGGATTTTCTTTGGATGAGATAAAAAATCCCGTTACTGGAAAAACAACAGCTTTTTTTGAACCATCTTTAGATTATGTTGTCACAAAGATCCCCCGCTGGCCTTTTGATAAGTTTTATCAAGCTGATAAAAAGATAGGTACACAAATGAAATCCACTGGTGAAACGATGGCTATTGGACGTACCTTTGAAAGTTCTTTATTAAAGGCGGTACGCTCTCTTGATATGAAAATTAAAGGCTTGAGAATTAAAGAGGTTCAAAAAGAGAGCGATGAAGAATTAGTAGAACATTTACAAATTCCGAACGAAAAAAGATTGTTTCATATTGCCGAAGCACTTAGAAGAGGTTATAAGGTTTTTGATATTCATAGATTAACCTTCATAGACGAATGGTTTTTAGAAAAAATAAAAAACATCGTCGATTTTGAAAATACTATTAGATTCTCCCAATTGAATTACGACCTATTACTTGAAGCAAAGGGTCTTGGCTTTTCAGACCAAGAAATATCTGAATTAAACGGGTTACAAGAAGATCAAGTTAGAGAATTGAGAAAAACCTATGCTATTACTCCGTCATACAAAATGGTTGACACATGTGCAGCGGAGTTTGATTCAGTAACACAATATCTCTACTCAACTTATGGTGAAGAGGACGAAATAGAGGTTCACAAGGACATAAAAAAAGTCATAGTTATAGGTGGAGGACCGATAAGGATCGGACAAGGGGTGGAGTTTGATTATTGTACAGTTAAAGCTCTATGGGCATTAAAAGAAAAATGTATCAAATCAATCATCATAAACAACAATCCTGAAACCGTCAGTACAGATTTTGATACAGGTGATAGATTGTACTTCGAACCCCTTACTCAAGAAGATGTTTTGAATATCATAGAAAAAGAAGATCCAATGGGGACAATGGTCATGTTTGGAGGGCAAACAGCTTTAAATCTAGGTGAAGAACTTGAAAGACATGGAATCAAAATCTTGGGAACATCATATGAGCATATTGATTTGTGTGAAGATAGAAAAAGATTTTCACTGTTGCTAAAAGAGTTGGAGATCAATCAGCCTCGTGGTGGGTACGTTACTTCATTTGATGAAGCTAGAGAAATTGCTAAGCGTTTAGGGTTTCCTCTTTTAGTTAGACCCTCTTATGTGATTGGAGGACAATCTATTGAAAAGGTTAATTCCGAAGATGAATTATTCGAGTACTTATCACATGCTTTAGACTTATCACCCAATAGACCAGTTCTAATAGATGAATACATAGAAGGAGTAGAAGTTGAAGTTGATGCCGTCTCTGATGGAGAAAATGTATTAATTCCTGGAATAATGGAACATATTGAAAAAGCGGGAATTCATTCAGGTGACAGTTTTGCCGTATTTCCTGCCAAAACCTTGTCAGAATTAGAAGAGAAAGAAATTGTGAGATACGTTGAAAAAATATCCAAAGCGGTGAAAGTTAAGGGTTTAATAAACATTCAATTTATCGTGAAAGAGGGAAAAGTTTACGTTATTGAAGTGAATCCTAGGGCTTCAAGAACGGTTCCGATAATCAGTAAAGTAACAGGAATTCCAATGATAAAACTGGCAGTTGAAATTGCGTTAGGTAATAACTTGAAAGAACTTGGGTATTATGAACCTTTTTATCTAAAAATCCCATATACGGTGGTTAAAGCGCCAATATTTTCATTAGAAAAATTGCCAGGTGTTGAAGTTGCCTTAGGTGCAGAGATGAAATCTACAGGGGAAACTCTTGGCATCGATTTCGACTATCATAATGCGATGTATAAGGCTTTTAAAAGTGCTCATTTGGATGTTCCTTCTACGGGTAATGTACTATTATCATTTCCAGAAAAAGAAGTGAGTGGAAGTAAAAGTTTTGTTAAATATCTTCAAAGCTGTGGATACGAATTGTGGGGAACTACTGGGACAGCAGAAGCCTTCAAATTGATGGATATTACAATAAAAGAGATAGATCACCAAAAATCATTAGAGTTAGTAAAGAAAGGTTATTTTTCAATGGTTATTAATTTACCTACAAAAGGTAAAAACGTATCCAACTTTGGATTCAAATTAAGAAGAACGTCTTTAGAAAACGGCATTCCTCTATTTACAGCATTGGAAACAGCTCAAAAATCAATTGAAGCAACAAAGAATTGCAAAATCGGAAAAAATAATGTACAGTCCTTGAACGAATATGTAGATTATTATCATAATCTACAAAAAAATTTTCAAATATCAAAAAGAGGTGATTTATTTATGAAAACCGGGGAAAAGGTAGTGTTAGCATATTCAGGAGGGTTAGATACATCTGTAATCATACCATGGTTAAAAGAAAAGTATGATTGTGAAATTATTGCAGTATGTATTGATGTAGGGCAAGGAGAAGAAACTCATGTTATCGAGAAAAAAGCTCTTTCAAGTGGTGCAACTAAGGTTTACGTAGAAGATGTTGTGGAAGAATTTGTAACCAATTATATTTATCCAACTTTGAAAGCTGGAGCAATCTACGAGGGTAAATACTTGTTGGGAACATCCTTTGCAAGACCTCTAATGGCAAAAAAACTAGTTGAGATTGCCCACAAAGAAGGTGCAAATGTCGTTGCACACGGTTGCACAGGTAAAGGTAACGATCAAGTAAGATTTGAAGTATCTATCAAGGCATTAGATCCTTCTATAAAAATTATTGCTCCTTGGAGAATATGGGAAATTAAGTCCAGAGAGGAAGAAATTGCCTATGCCCAAAAGAAGGGAATTCCAATATCTATAACCAAAGAAAAAATATACAGTGTTGATAAAAATATTTGGCATATAAGCCATGAAGGAGGAGATTTAGAGGATCCTTGGAATGAACCAAAGCCTGAGTTATTCGATATGGTTACTCCACCTGAAAAAGCCCCCGATGTTGCTGAATATGTAACCATAGAATTTGAAAAAGGGATTCCAGTGAAGATAAACGAAGAAGACCTTTCTCCCGTAGAGTTGATAAAGAAAGCCAATGAAATTGCATCAATAAATGGTGTGGGGATTGCAGATATCGTAGAAAATCGATTAGTTGGAATGAAATCAAGAGGTGTGTATGAAACTCCAGGTGGAACATTACTATATACTGCACACAAAGAACTGGAAAGCTTGGTACTTGACAAAGAAACGTCAAGATTCAAAGATTTAGTGGCACAAAAGTATGCGGATCTTGTTTATAATGGATTGTGGTTCTCTCAGTTGAAAGAAAGTTTAGATGCTTTTGTAGATGAAACACAGAAGGTGGTTACCGGTGTTGTGAAATTGAAACTTTACAAGGGAAATATTATAACTGCAGGATTAAGTTCACCATATTCCTTATACAACGAAGAGTTAGCTACATTTGGAGAAGATAAAATTTACGACCAAAAGGATGCAGAAGGTTTTATAAACTTGTTTGGACTACCTTTGAAGATGAGAGCTTATCAGATGAAGCATTTTGTTGAAAATCAAAAATACGACAAAACGACTGCAGGAGGAGAACAATGAAATTATGGGGAGGTCGGTTTAAAGAAAAAATTGCAGAAGACATGGAAATATTTAATTCGTCAATAAATGTTGATATCAGATTATTGCCCTACGATATAGAAGCGTCATTAGCCCATGCGGAAGGGTTGAAAAAGGCAAAAATTATTTCTGAAGAAGAGTTTGAACAAATTGAAAGGGCGTTAAGAGAAATAAAAGAAGAAAAATTTGAAGAGATTCCAAAGGTAGAAGATGTGCACACATTGGTAGAGCAAATATTGGTTGAAAAGATAGGGGATGTGGGCAAAAAGATTCATACAGCAAGAAGTAGGAACGATCAAATAGCAACAGATGAAAGGATGTACTTACGAAATGAAATATTCAAAATTATAGATTTATTAGAACAATTGAATGTCGTTTTAGTGGAACTTTCAAAAAAATACAAAAACAAAATTATGCCCGGTTACACACATATGCAAAGAGCTCAACCTATCACATTTTCTCATCATTTGTTGGCTTACGTGGAGATGTTTAAAAGGGATATAGAACGGTTGAAAGATTCTTTGAAAAGAGTGAATGTTTTGGTTTTAGGTTCAGGAGCTTTAGCTGGAACATCATACGATATAGATAGAATGTATGTGGCTTCATTGTTAGACTTTAAAGAGGTTTCACTAAACAGTATTGACGGAGTAAGCGATAGGGATTTCATCGTTGAATTTTTATCAATAGCTTCTTTGATAATGATGCATTTGAGTAGATTTTCTGAGGAGATAGTACTTTGGTCTAGCCAAGAGTTCAATTTTGTTGAACTGAGCGATGAATATTCGACTGGAAGTAGTATAATGCCACAAAAGAAAAATCCAGACTCTGCTGAATTAATCAGGGGTAAAACGGGTAGGGTATATGGAAATTTGCTTAGCCTTTTAACAACTATGAAAGGTTTACCCCTTGCGTATAACAAAGATATGCAAGAAGATAAAGAACCACTGTTTGATACAGTTGATACATTAAAAGTTTGTTTAAAGGTATTTATAGGTATGTTGAAAACGATGCGTGTGAACGAAGAAAAAATGGAAGAGGCTGTAAAATTTGGTTATCTCAATGCAACGGATTTGGCAGATTATTTGGTAAAAAAAGGGATCCCTTTTAGAACCGCTCACGATATAGTTGGAAAATTAGTTGCGTATGCTATAACAAAAAAGGTTCCATTAGAAGAGTTGAATATTTCAGAATTTAAAAATTTTTGTCAGTCGATAGATGAGGATGTATATGAAGCTTTAAATGTAAGAAATATTCTAAAAAGCCGTAAAACAATTGGGGCAGCCAGATGGGAGGAAGATGTATGAATGTAGGTATACTTGGGGCAACAGGATACACTGGTATTGAATTAATCAGAATTCTTTCAAAACACCCAAATGCTAAGATAACTTATCTGTCATCAAAACACTTTGAATCCCAATTAATTTCGGAAGTTTATCCAGGTCTCGACGGATTTTGTGATCTGATATTAGAGGGTGATGATTTTAAAAAAGCGGTTGTTACTTGCGATATTATATTTTCAACTTTACCTCACGAACTAACTTTCGAAATCGGTAAGATGGTAGTGGATGCAGGTAAGAGATTGATAGATCTAGGTTCAGCATTTCGTTTTGATGACTTTAATATTTTCAAAAATTGGTATGGTTCAAACGAAGACATAGAACAAATAGAATATGATAAATACAATAAAGTCTATGGATTAACAGAGTTATATAGGGAAAAGATTAAAAATGCACAAATTATCGGAAATCCCGGTTGTTATCCAACTAGTGTGATTTTGGCACTTGCCCCTGTTTTAAAAAATAGAGTTGTGACAGATAAAAACATAATTATTGACAGTAAATCTGGTGTATCGGGTGCAGGTCATGAACCTAAATTTAGTAACCTATATTCAGAATGTAATGAAAATACTAAACCGTATAACGTTGCTAAACATAGACATATTCCAGAAATAGAGCAAGAGCTATCAAAAATAATGGAACAAGAGGTGAAAGTTGTTTTCACTCCACATCTAGTTCCAATGACAAGGGGAATTTTAAGTACGATTTATTGTAATTTGAAATCAGATATAACCCTAAAAGAAGTCTACGATCTTTACCAAGAATTTTATAAAAACGATTATTTTATAAAAATTCTTAAACCTGGAAAGTATCCATCTACTAAAAGTGTTGCTGGCTCTAATTTCTGTCAAATAGGTTTTGAAATGGCCGAACATACAAATACTTTGATAATCATGTCTGTGATTGATAATTTAATGAAGGGAGCCAGTGGCCAGGCGGTACAAAATATGAATTTAATGTTTGGACTGCCTGAAAATAAAGGTCTTGACATAATAAGAATTTTTCCATGAACTTGATATTTTTTTGAAATTAATGTATAATTAAGAAAAATTTAAGGACCTTGATGTAAGTCTAGAGTTACAATAGACACTAAAATTGAAAGGAGGGAGGGTACGATTCTTCTAAATCTAAAGGAAAGAAGAACGTACAAAAGAACGTGAGTAACGTATATATAGTTGATACAACTTTAAGAGATGGCGAGCAAACTGCCGGGGTAGTATTTGCAAATGAAGAAAAGGTCCAAATAGCAAAGATGTTAGCAGAGTTAGGGGTTTATCAGATCGAAGCCGGGATTCCCACGATGGGTGGAGATGAAAAGGAAGCCATAAAAAAGATAAGTAAATTAGACTTAGGTGTATCAATTATGGGCTGGAATAGAGCAGTTATAAAGGATGTTGAAGAATCTATTGATTGTGGGGTTGATGCGGTTGCCATTTCTATTTCCACTTCAGATATTCACATCAAACATAAATTAAAGAAAGATAGGGATTGGGTATTAAAAAGCATGGTAGATGCCACAAAATTTGCCAAAAAACACAATTTGTACGTGTCTGTAAACGCTGAAGATGCCTCTAGAAGTGATATGGATTTTCTTATAAAGTTTGCCAAAGAGGCTAAAGAGGCAGGAGCGGATAGGTTAAGATACTGTGACACCGTTGGCATGATGGAACCATTTTCCATCTACGAACATATCAGAAGAATAATAGACGAAGTTGGTATAAATGTTGAAATGCATACTCACAACGATTTTGGCTTAGCTACAGCTAATACATTGGCAGGAATAAGAGCGGGTGCTAAGTACGCAGGTGTTACGGTAAATGGGTTAGGAGAAAGAGCAGGTAATGCAGCTTTAGAGGAAGTGGTGATGGCTCTTAAATACATTTACAAAAATGATTTGGGAATAAAAACTCACTTACTAAAAGAAGTTTGTGAATACGTTGCTAAGGCGTCAGGAAGAGTTCTTCCTTTATCAAAAACAATCGTAGGCCATAATGTTTTTGCTCACGAGTCTGGCATTCATACAGACGGTGTATTAAAGGACTCCAAAACATATGAATCCTTCACTCCTGAAGAAGTAGGATTACAAAGACAGATACTTATTGGAAAACATTCCGGGAGGAACGCTATTATTGCAAAATTCAAAGAATACGAAATAGATTTAACTCCTGAAGAAGGAGAAGAGATTTTAAAAAGGGTAAGATCCCTATCTGTTCAACTCAAAAGAAGCTTATTCGATAAAGAGTTAATCTATCTTTACAACGAAATGAGGGAGGAAAAGATAAAGGATGTCAACTTACAAAACAATATCTGAAAAGATATTCAGTGATCATTTGGGAAGAGATGTTGAAGCGGGGGAAATAGTCATAGTTGATGTTGATTTCATGATGGGGCAAGATGGAACCACTCCATTAGCTATTAAGACGTTTGAAAATGTTGGAGCTAAAAAGGTTGCCTACCCTGAAAAAGTAGCCTTTGTAATAGATCACAACGCTCCCAGTCCAAGTGAAAAGGTTTCTGCGTTACATAAATTGATGAGAGATTTTAGTAGCAATTACGGTACCAAGTTTTACGATATCGGTGAGGGCATATGTCATCAACTAATGCCCGAAAAAGGGCATGCCCTACCTGGACAGATCGTAATAGGGGCTGATTCTCACACGTGTACTTATGGTGCCCTTAATTGTTTCTCAACGGGTGTCGGTTCAACAGATTTGGCTATTGCTATGGCGAGTGGTAAGTTATGGTTTAAGGTACCACAAAGTATAAAAATTGTTTTAGAAGGTTCTCTTTCAAAAGGTATTTATTCTAAGGACGTTGCGTTGTATGTTATAAAGAATATGACCGCCAATGGAGCAACTTACAAGGCTGTAGAGTTTGAGGGCCCAGTTATTGATAATTTATCGGTTGAGGCAAGATTTACCATTTCTAATATGTCAGTGGAAATGGGAGCCAAAGTCGGTTTGATGAAACTTGATGAAAAAGCTGAAAATTGGATAAAAGAAAGAACTGATAAACCATTTAAAAGTTACGAATCAGACGAAGGTGCAAATTATGAAAAGATATACAAATTTGATGTCAGCGATTTGGAACCTCAAGTTGCCAAACCCCATGCCGTTGATAATGTTAGTCCAATTAGTGAAGTTGAAGGTATTCCTATACATCAAGGTTTGTTAGGTACGTGCACTAACGGAAGAATTGAAGATCTAAGAATAGCTGCGAATATCTTAAAAGGCAGAAAAATCCATAAGGGTGTTAGACTTATTGTGGCTCCTGCATCTAAAGATACTTTATTAAAAGCTATGAATGAGGGAATAATTCAAACTTTAATTCAAGCTGGAGCTACAGTAGTTGCCCCAGGCTGTGGGCCTTGTGTGGGTACACATAATGGAGTACCTTCAGATGGCGAGAATGTAATTTCTACAGCAAATAGAAACTTCAAAGGAAGAATGGGAAACAACAAAGCTTTCATCTATTTGGGATCACCTGCCACAGTGGCGGCTTCTTGTATTGAGGGAAAAATAGCGGATCCCCGAAAATATTTGTGAAAGTTAATTTTTAGAACGGGAGGATAAATAATGGAATTAAAAGGTTATTCTCATAAATTTGGTGATGATGTGAACACCGACTACATTATTTCTGGAAAATACAAATTCAATACCATCGATATGGATGAATTATCTGTTCATTTGATGGAGGATCTAAGGCCAAATTTTTATAATGAAATCAAAAAAGGTGATTTCATTGTTGCAGGAGAAAATTTTGGTTGTGGTTCTTCTAGGGAACAAGCTCCTTTAGTGATAAAACATGCTGGTATAAGTGCTGTTATAGCAACATCTTTCGCCCGAATATTTTATAGAAATTCCATAAATATTGGCTTACCTTTAGTTGAAGTTCCAACTGATAATATAGATGAAGGTGATTTATTGACTGTTGATCTAGAAAAAGGTGTAGTTAAGAATCTTACCAAAGATGAAATTTTGAAGATTAAATCTCTCCCCAAAGTGATGCTAAAGATTTTACAAAGTGGGGGTTTGGTTAATTATTACAAAAAATATGGTACTTTAGAATTAATGGAATAGTAGGTGATTTTATGTATACAGTTACTTTGATTCCAGGTGATGGAATAGGTCCAGAAATAACCTCTGTAGTGGTAGAGATTTTTGAACATTTGAAAGCTCCTATTAGTTGGGATTTAGTGGAAGCTGGAGAGAAGGTAATTGAAAAATATGGAACTCCACTGCCTGATTATGTGATCGATTCGATTAGGAAAAATAAAGTAGCCTTGAAAGGTCCTATAACTACGCCGATAGGCAAAGGATTTAGAAGTGTGAACGTTACACTAAGAGAACGGTTCAATTTATATGCAAATTTAAGGCCTGTTAAAAGTTTAGAGGGTCTCAATACTAAGTACAATAATGTCGATTTGGTTGTAGTGAGAGAAAATACCGAATGTTTGTATAAAGGGATTGAGTATAAGATTGACGATACAGCTTGTGCCGTCAGAGTTATAACAAAAAGCGCAAGTGAAAAGATCGCATATTTTGCATTTAATTATGCAAAGGAAAATAAAAGAAAGAAAGTCACAGCTGTTCATAAGGCTAACATTCTAAAGATTACAGATGGCTTATTTTTGGAAGCTATTAGAAAAGTAGCAAATGAATATCCTGAAATAGAGTACGAAGAAAAGATCATTGACAATATGTCAATGCAGTTGGTGTTGAATCCTGAAAAATTTGATGTAGTTGTAGCCCCAAATTTGTACGGAGATATCCTTTCCGATTTAGCTGCAGGTTTAATAGGAGGATTGGGTCTTGCTCCAGCTGCTAATATTGGTGAGGATACTGCTATCTTTGAGGCAGTCCATGGGAGTGCTCCGGATATAGCTAATAAAGGTATAGCAAACCCGATCGCCTTATTAAGCTCATCCATTATGTTGTTAGATTATTTAAAGCTGAACGAGTTAGCAAAAAAACTCGAAAACGCTATTTCCTCAACAGTTAAAGATATAGAGAGTTTAACCCCGGATTTAGGTGGAAAAGGTAACATAGAGTCCATAAAAAATAAAATTATTTCATTTTTGAATTGAATGGTTGGTGATTTTTTTGAAAAATACAATCAATAAGATAGTTATAAAGGTTGGTAGTAGCTCAATAGCCGATGAAAATGGAATAAATGTTGGTAAGATGAATAAAGTCGTTGAGCAAGTAACTGAATTAAAGTTTAAAAGAAAAAAAGATATAATTATTGTTTCATCAGGAGCTATAGCCGCTGGCAAAAGTGAGTTAGGTTACCGATATAAACCTTATTCTGTTACTGAAAAGCAGGCTTGTGCAGCAGTTGGTCAAGGTGTGTTGATCTCTAAATATCGTGATCTTTTTGCAGTTAAAAATATTAAAGTGGCTCAAATACTTTTAACGGCTGACGATTTTTCTAATCGTCAGCGTTATTTAAATGCATACAATACGATGAATGCACTTTTAGAAAATGATGTAGTACCTATTGTAAATGAAAACGATACAGTAACGACAGATGAAATTAAATTAGGAGATAATGATGTTTTGTCTGCTCAAGTTGCAAGCTTGTTGGAAGCGGACTTATTGATCATTCTCTCGGATATTCCAGGATTATTAAAAGATTTAGGGAACCCGAAATCGCTGATTAATATTGTTGAAGAAGTTACCCCCGAGCTTGAAAATCTTGCCAACGGAAAGAGTGGCAAACTTGGTACTGGAGGAATGAGTTCAAAATTAAAAGCAGCAAAGATTTCCAATGCTTCAGGAATACCTTTAACAATTCTCCCATCTTACGAAGAGGGTATCATCACAAAAGCTGTTGATAATATTGAAAATACGAAGTTCAACATCGGTACAACCTTTTTACCTAAAGATAAAAAGATGAGCAAAAGGAAAAGGTGGATTCAGTTCAGCTTAAAGCCAAAAGGAGAATTGATTGTGGATAATGGAGCTCGCGAGGCACTTTTAAAAGGAAAAAGTTTGTTAGCGGTAGGAATTGTAAGTTTAACAGGAAATTTTTCCATCGGAGATCTGGTGATAGTATCCAATAAAAAAGGAGAAAATATCGGAAGGGGTTTGGTAAACTATTCATCAAAGGAATTGAAAGAAATAATTGGTAAGAAAACCAATGAAATTCTTACGTTCAAAGACAACGTTGGTCCTGAAGAAGTAATACACAGGGATAATTTAGTTATAATGGAGGCAACGGAGGGATTTGAACCCTCGAATAACGGTTTTGCAGACCGCCGCCTTTGACCCCTTGGCTACGTTGCCAAATTGGCGGGGACGACGGGACTCGAACCCGCGGCCACCGGTGTGACAGACCGGCATGATAACCAACTTCACCACGTCCCCTTCAACTTCAAGTGTATTTTATCATATAATTCTTATTTTGTCTAGTCTATTCTTCGCTTGCTTCATCATCAGTGATGACTTCTTCTTTTTGTTCTTCGTTTGGGGTTACATTTTCACCTTCAAACTCTTCTTTTGATATTTCAACTATTTGTACTTTCTCTTTGATGAATTGGGCAACTTTTTCTCTTAATTTGTTCCACAGGATTTCATTTGATAGTTCGGGATTTGAGCTTATTATTTCCTGAGCGCGAGAGAAAGGTAAACCATACATAGTTGAGAAGTTCTTAATTTCTTGAGATAACTCCTCATTTCCTACTTTTATGTTGTTTTCTAAAGATATTTTTTCGATGACAACCATCTCTTTAATCCAATTTAAAGCACTCTTTTTGATTTCTTCTCTCAATTTATTTTCATCATTTTCAAATTTTTTTAAGTTTTCTTCGTATTTATCCTTGCTTTTTAGGTCGTTTATTGTCGAGTCAATATAATAATTTATGCTTTCTTCAGATATATCAATATCAACATAATTGGGTAACTCAGATAAGATATAGTTAATCACAAATTCATCCTGCCAATTTTTAACAGCTTCTTCTCCTTCTTTTTTCAGCATCTCTTTCAGGTCGTTCAATGTTTCTACTTCAATATTCAACTCTTTGGCGAAATTATCGTTCAATTCTGGAAGTCTTCTTGTATAAGCTTGTGCGATTCGCACTTTTTGAACCAATTTTTTGCCCTGGTCTTCTTTTTCTAATTCAAATTCGTCACCGGATTTTTTCCCGAGAAGGTTTTTAACCAGCTCTCTTTCGTCATTTTCTCTTACTACTATTTCTTCTTCTTCATTGGACTTGATTATTTCACCGTTTTCGTCTACTAAATCATAATTAATTCTTACATAATCTCCATATTGTATTGGTTCTTCTTTTGGATCTAATATTGCGTTGCTCTCCAGTAAATCATTCAATCTTCTTTGAACAAAGTCTTCAACCACTTCTTTAGATTCAGGGATTTTAACCGTTATATTTTCAAATTCTGTTTTTGTAATTTCAGGATAGGTGTGAAGTAAAACTTCAAATTCTATGTGTTCCTCATCTTGAGCTTTTGATTCAACAATAATTGGGAAGAGTAACTTTTCTTCTTCTCTGATTTTGTGATCTAGCTCATGTTCGGCTTCTTCTAACAACATATTATTGAAATCGGGACCTAAACGCAACTTAATAACCTGTTTGGGGACTTTACCCTTTCTAAATCCTTCAAAGGTGTAATGCTGGTTAATTTCTCGAACGATTTGATCTTCTATTTTTTCAATTTCATCTTTAGAAAATTTGATAAGGTATTTCTTAACATTTTTGTCTTGACTAAGTAAAGTTTTTTCCATGATTCTTCCTCCTAATTTTGAGAAGTTTTCATCAAAGTTCAAAGTATTATACAATGAAAGAGAGGGAATTTGGTTAATTAAACGTCAATTTTTGTTTTTATAGTGTAAACATTTTTCATAACTCAACTTTTTATTTGTATAATATTTTTTTGGAAATTCTAATTTATTTGTGATACAATATTTCGACTCGAAATAGTATTTAGAGGTGAAAGTATTGGTTGGACAGTTCCTTTTGAAAGATATTCCAATGATTTATGGCAGTCAAAATGATATTTATTCTTTTATCGAAGACCAAATAGGAAAAGAGAAGCTTTGGATAGTTACTTTAAATGCGTTGATGTATATGGAATATTTAAAAGGTAACGATTATTCTAGAGCCATCAGTAAAGCATCTTTTTCTATTCCCGATGGAGTGGGGATTGTCAAATTACTCAAAAAGAAAGGAATTGAGACGGAAAGGTGTCCCGGTATAGATACAATGAAGTATTTGTTAGAATTGTCTCAAATAAGTAATTATAGAATATTTCTACTTGGCTCCGAAGAGGATGTAGTTAAACGAGCAGCGCAAACAATTGAGAAAATGTTCAATGTAAATATTGTTGGATTTCATCATGGATATTTTGATATAAATGCTGAAGGAGAGGTAGTTCAAAAAATTAATGATAGTAAAACAGATCTCCTTTTTGTAGGGATGGGAATTCCAAAACAGGAATCTTTTATTTTTCGAAACTATGAAACGTTAGAAGCAAAGCTTATGATGGGAGTTGGTGGTAGCTTTGACGTATTTGCTGGAATAACAAAAAGGGCTCCCCTTTTCTTTCAAAAACTTGGATTAGAATGGTTGTATAGAATGTTTGAAGAGCCCCATCGATTCAAAAAATTACCCGATCTATTTAAATTTTATATGAATTTGTATAGAAATAAAGATTAATTACATAAATTCAATATTTAAACGGGAAATTTCAGAAGCAATATTCAAATAACAAGTGTAAGATGCCTCCGAGAAATTATCAGAAATATAAGTTCCATCTTCTCTTTGATACATTCGCTCAACATTTTTGAAGTTCAAGTCCCCAACATGGTTTAATACTAAAGCGACATCCCCAGGTAATTTTATGTTTATCGCTGAAACTTCGGAGTCCACGTCGACTGTTGTATTATCTTTTTGAGAAGGTATTAAGGTGATCTTAGATGCAGTTGATTTGATTCTTACTTCTTGTGTTTTAATTTGTCTTAAATCAAAAAAAGCTACACTAACGTTCAATTTTGCGCGAAAATTGTAATTAATATTTTCGTTTAAATATACAGTTATCTTTGCCCGTTCAGGCACTTTTATGTTTGATACTTTCAACTTGTTCAAAATATTGACTTTAGAAGAGTCATATTCTTGTTTAAAAGAATATATATCATTATCAATTACAGCTTTTACTTTTACAGGTGTCTCTATCTTAGAAGAGTCAATAGTTACAGAGCTCCAGTCTACATCTGTTGATAAATCAAGTGTGTCACCTATAAATTTAGGAGGAAGATTTTCAGATATGATCGATTTGTTAATCTTTAAGTGGGGCTTTCTAATATGGAACAGCCCTTTAAATCCAGCAGCAATAATATAAGATGCGATCATCAATAGAACCAGTTCCCAAAAATTTAATGAAGTGGGGAACAAATCAAATGTGTCTAGCAACAGTATTATTCCAAATATTAGACTTCCTAAAGTTCCTAAATTTCTCTTTTTGAAAAAATTTAATCCGTATCCAAGAAAAATCAATGTAAAAAAGAATTCTAACAAGTTAAAACTAACAAAGAATTCGTTGAAAATAACTGATAAAACAATTAAAATACCTAATGCGACTAATATTATTCTTCCTAGCATTATTACTCCCCCCTGTCCTTTAAAAATTTTTCTGCAAGTTCTTCAGAGTAACCCAACTCTTTTAAAAGTTCTATTGCAAATGAACGTGATATTTTTCTCTCTTTTAATAAGGACAAAATCTTTTTTTCTTCAATAGTTAAGAATTCATCGTCTTGCGAAACATCTTCACCTTTTTCTTCTTCCTGCCAATCTATGCTTTTCCCCTGAATTTCTACTCCTCTAATACTAATATCTCCTGTCAGCACATTAATTTTTAAAACTCTTTTCTTTGGCATAGTAGAAGAATCATTATTTTGAACTAAATCGACGTTTGATCTTATAGATGATGAAAATCTGTGTATTGGAGCTTCTAAATAAATTTTCTCTTTTCCTTGAACTATTAGATCTATGTCACCGGAAGCAGTGTTTACGGTACAGTAAAAATCTTTATCTAGGGAATCTACGGAGATATCACCGCTCGCTGATTTAAAATTTGCTACTTTCACGATTGAATTTTTTATTGAGACATCACCGGAAGCCATACTTAACTTAAGATTTTCAATTTTAGAGTTTTGAATTAGAACATCGCCACTAGCCATGCTAAAATCACCATATGATATGTTTAGGTTGTGAATTTCAAAATCTCCCGAAGCTCCTTTTAAAATTAATTCATCCATCTCACTGTTACTTAAGTCGATACTTACATCCCCAGACCCGGTATCCACCCTTAAAGATTTCAAAGTTTTAGTTTGATTAGATCCTCTAATATCCACATCTCCTGATCGAGTTTTGATCGTTAAATAGTATAAGTTGGTAGAATCCAAGTCTGTTTCTATATCAGCTGAGGATAAGTCTAACGATATATTGTTAACTTGATCTCCTATGTACAAATTAATAGGTACTTCATGGAACATTCTAGAGAAAGAAAAGAACTTTGATAAGAAATCACCTTTTTCATAATCTATATCGATTGATACACTTGTACGATCTGATCCCCAGCTAGTTTCTACGTTGATGTCTTGATCTGCGTATTCGAGATATGTTGTTTCACCGTGGCAAATTTTTATTCTTCCATGAAAGTTTCGTGCCTTTATTTTTATCACTTTTACAACATTCAAATCAATCTTTTGCATTAAAAATCACTCCTTTTTATTTTTTGTACTTTTTTAATAATTCTTTTGCTTCTTCAGGGGTAATTTCTCCTTTTTCAATTTTTTCAAGAATTTCAAGTGTTTTTTCTCTACTTTCAATGTTTTCAGACTCGTATCCCATCGCTGTGGCGACTTCTTCTAATCTTGCTTTTGCCGTAGGATAAGAGATTCCAAGCTCTTTTTGTAATTCCGATAAATTTCCTCTAACCTTGATAAAAATCTTCAAAAAATTTAATTGTTGGTTTGTTAATTGAGCAAATTCCTCTAATTCAAAGTTACCAGTTATTTCAGTTCCACATTCTTCACATCGATATTTTACGATATTTAACTTCCCTCCACAAACAGGGCATTTGGATAAGCGGTATTTAGGCATATTAGGACCTCCTATTATTTTTTATGTTTTTTTATGATATTTTGATAGTCTTTCTCGTTATTTTGAAAAAATTATAACATAAAACTTTAAAATTGTCAACTTTTAATAAAAAAATTTTTATTTTCTAAATAAAAAAATTAAACTTAATGGTTTCTAATATAAATTTTAAAAAAAGGGATAGGTATTTGATATAATCGATGATATAATACTTATTAGAATAATCGGGATTCAAAGAAAAATTTCACTTCGAGGAGGTCCAATCGTGGCAATAGATTCACCAAGTTGGTTAAAAAGTTCTATAATTTATGAAGTTTTTGTTAGAAATTATGGAAATGCTGGAACCTTCAACGATATATATAACGATATTGAACGCATTAAGGCTTTGGGAGCAGATATACTTTGGTTTATGCCTTTTTATCCCATCGGAAAAGTTGGTAGAAAAGGTACACATGGGAGTCCCTATTCAATAAAAGATTACGAAGAAATATCGAAAGAAATTGGTAATAAGAGGGATTTTAAAAGATTAATAGACAAAGCACATGATAACGGATTAAAAATAATGATCGATATTGTTTTCAATCACACCGCTATTGATTCGAAACTAGCTGAAACACATCCTGAATGGTTTATGAAAGATCAAAACGGAAAATTAACTAGAAAGGTAGAAGATTGGAACGACGTTTACGATTTGGATTATGATAATTTAGATTTATGGGATTATCTAATAAATGTTTTAGATGGTTGGATTGATCTTGGTGTAGATGCTTTTAGATGTGATGTCGCTTCGCTAGTGCCTTTAGAGTTTTGGAAAAAATCTAGAGAACTGTTGAACCAAAAAAAGGAAATTATCTGGTTGGCTGAAACACTTGACCCGAAATTTATTCATGATCTCAGAACTAAAGGGTACGATGTTCACTCGGACTCTGAGGTATATCAAGCTTTTGACCTTACATACGATTACGATGGCTTCTATTATCTAAGGAGCTATTTTTCTGGAGAGAAAGATTTGAAGCATTTTTTTGAACATGTTTTTTTGCAGGAAACTATATTCCCAAAAAATTCTCTTAAGTTGCGTTTTTTAGAAAATCATGATAATCCTAGAATAGCATCCGTTTTAGAGGGAAAAAATAAGATTAAAAATTGGACTGTTTTATATAATCTTTTGCCAGGGGCATCTTTAATATATGCAGGCCAAGAATTAATGATGGAAAAACTGCCTAACCTTTTTGAGAAAGATTCAATCAAATGGGACAAAGGTGATTATGAATTTTTAAGTTTTTTCAAAAAAATCATTAAATTGACTAAAGAGATTAAATCTACTTGTAATCAATTCTCTCTTTGCGAGTTATCTGAGGGTATAATAATGATAAAATGGAATGGAGAAGAGGAGGAATACATTACCATTTTGAATTTGGAAGATAGACACGGAAAAATACCAGTAGATTTTAATTTATATGGAACAGACCTTATAACGAATGAAACTGTTTCAATACAAAACTACTTTGTGATCAGCAAGTTACCTATGATTATAAAAGTCAGGTAAAACAGCTAATAATTCAAATAAACCTTTGATTGATTTAATGGAGGTAGATGAATGGGAATTTTTGAAAAGTTCAAAAATGGTTTAAGTAAGGCGAGAAATACCGTATTTAAAAATATCAAAACTATTTTTTCCGGTAAAGTTCTCGACGATGATGTTTTGGAAGAATTGGAAGAGATTTTAATAATGTCTGATATGGGTGTTGACGTCTCTCATAAAATTTTGGAAGAGTTAAAAAGTAGGTATAAAAGTAATAACTCTCACAATGACCCGCTATTATTATTGAGGGATATTCTAGTGGAAAATTTACAGAAAGACGAAGTAGTTAGTGATTTTCAACAAAAACCCTATGTAATACTCATTGTTGGAGTAAACGGTAGCGGTAAAACGACAACTGCTGCCAAATTAGCAAAGATGTATTCTAAACAAGGTAAAGAAGTTGTTTTAGCTGCTGCAGACACATTTAGGGCAGCAGCAATCGAACAACTCAAAGAGTGGGGTAATAGGTTAAATACCACCGTGATAGCTCACCAAAAAGGTTCAGATGCCGCCGCTGTTGTGTATGACGCAATAACACATGCAAAGTCAAGAGGCAAAGATGTCGTGTTAGTGGACACCGCTGGGCGTTTACATACAAAAAGCAATTTAATGGATGAATTGAAAAAAATAAGGCGTGTGGTTGAAAGAGAAGTCCCAGGAGCTCCGCATGAAACTTTGTTAGTTCTAGATGGAACGACTGGTCAAAACGGGATTTCACAGGCTAAGGCTTTTAAGGAGGCTATAGACATAACGGGTATAGTCGTAACTAAATTAGATGGAACCGCCAAAGGGGGAATAGCTTTCGCTATAAACCATGAACTCAATATCCCAATAAAATTGGTGGGATTTGGAGAAAAAGAAGACGATTTACAAATTTTCGATCCGGTTTCTTATTGCAACGCTTTATTAGGGGTTGATGAAGTAATATGAAAGATTTTATTAGAGATTTTGCAGTCTGCCCAATATGTCAAAAAGAATTTTCTTTTGATAAAGTGGCCTCTACATCTATAAAGGTAAGTTCTTACGATCTCGATTTAAAACCTGAATATAGAGATGTTAATGTATCTCTGTATTCTTTGATTACCTGTCCCGATTGTAACTTTACTTTTCAAGAAAAAGATAAAGATTATATATATGAGTACTTAAATTCTCAAAATATTGAACAGGTTAAGTTATTTTTGAGTAAGATAAATAAATTATCTCTTCCTGAAGTAGATAATTCTTCTTCAAAGTCTCACGAGTTTTATGCAACTCAACTTATGATAGCAGCCAATATTTACGCAATTTTGGGACTACCCAGTGAAGTAGTAAAAATTTTAATAAAATTCGCTTGGTATTATCGTGAACAAAATGAAGAAGAAAAGGAGTTAGGAATACTTTACTATTGTGGAAAGATAATTGAAAAGAACTATGAAACATTTTCAGAAGAAGATTATATATTTTCTTTGTTCTATCTGGGATATATAAACTATAGATTAAATAATAGAAAAGAAGCGGCGAATTTGTTTGATTATTTGGTGAAAAATTATAATAATCCTACAAATCCGTATTTAAAAGCTGCGAAATTTCTAAGGGGTGAACTAAAGTGAGGAAATTTTTTGGGATTTTTCTAATAGGTTTGGTATTTTTTCTATCGGGATGTACGGTTTTTCAACCTGCCTCTCAAGAAATTACTTTGCCAAGCGAAGACTTAGTGGCAATTCAAAATCAGTTGGATACTTTAAACGAGCGTTTAACTCAAATGGAAGAAAAATTTAATACTTTATCTGACGAAATTTATCAAATTTCAAAGAATAACAGTTATGCTTTTGATATGACAAAAAGCTTAAAAGATCAGTACACCAATATCGATAGCAGAGTGGTAACCTTGGAAAATTATCTATACGAAGGGCGAAGCTCTGAATCTATTGATAAACTTTTAGATTTGGATCAAAGAGTTCAAAGCTTAGAGAATCAAATTAACAATCTCTCTCTACAAAAGGTAAATAATTTTACAAACACTGATTTGGATCAAAGAGTATCTCAATTGGAAATTCAGATTTCAGAATTACAAAATGTTGTGAATAATATTCCTAAGAATGACCAAACAATCCTCTTAGATACGGTGAGTTCACTAACGGAAAAGGTTAATAATTTGGAGAAAAGTTTTCAAAACTCTGAATTTTACTTTTTGGAAAATGGAAATATAAAAGAACTTGTGCAACAAGAGGTAGATAAACTCAATTTAGAAAAATATGTTGAAAATAGAGTTGATTATAAAACTGAAGAGACCGTTTCAAAATTTTATTATCAAAATCAGAGCGAAGATATACTGAATATTAAATCTTTAGAAAATGCAGTTGCTTCTTTAGATAAGGAAGTTGAAAATTTAAAATATGACCTTCAGAAGGTTATTACTCAACCATCAAATTCATTAAACGAAAAATATCTGGGTCAAATACAAAATATTGAATTGAAGATAGATGAACTTTATAGATCTGTGGGGGATGCAGAAGTAAGTTATTTGTTTGAGAATTCAAACGAAGTAAGGTATCAAGTGAAATCAGGGGATACTCTAATTAGTATTTCAAACGCATTTAAATTAGGAAATAATGGTGTTCAAATTATTCTGCAAGCCAACAATTTACAATCCACAAATATTAAAGTAGGACAAGAATTAATCATACCAGTGAACAATATTGAAGAGTATATTAGGTGGCCATTTTCTAAAACATCACTCTCCGAGTATGAAAAAATTGTTGTACGTTTTGGAGAAAGGAATGCTGCAGGAATTTCTAGTGGGATAGGAGTTTTGGTTCAAACCGAACAAGTTTATCCAGTTCTACCTGGTAGGGTAATTGAGACCGGAAAGTTAGCAAATAACAATTGGTATATAAAAATCGATCACGGAAATGCTATTATAAGCGTCATAGGGAATATAAAAACACCATATGTTGATGAAGGTAAATGGGTTGATTCTAATACTTCGTTAGGAATTGCTAACGCAGGGAGTATTGTAACAGTTGAATTGTGGAAGAATGGTGAACCTAGAGACCCATTGAAACTTTTCTACGACATGATTGGAGAATTCCAGGCAACGTACTACACAGAATGGGATGACAAACTTGTCTATTCTCCAACTTTTAGGCTAACAAAGTCTGGAGAAAAACCAACATCGTATAAAACAATTGCAGCAGATCCTGATGTCTTGCCTTTAGGAACCATAGTTTATATACCTGAATTATCGGATCTTCCCAATAACGGTTATTTTGAGGTTCAAGATACGGGAGCTAAAGTATTGGGTAATAAAATTGATATATATGTAAACGATGTGAGATTAGCTAATAATAGTTTACAGAATCTAACTATATATGTAGTTGGTAGAAAATCAAATGTATAAGAATTATAAAGTTAGTAAATCTATTAGAAGCTTATCTAAAGGGTGTTAATTAATTGAGGAAACGTTTATCTTAAAAGGAGGAATTAAATATGTCTCTTACTGTTAAAAGCAGTTATGCTTTAAGAGCTTTGTTTGAATTAGCTGTATTAGCCGAAGATGAAGGAAAAGAGAAAGTACCTATCAGCGAATTATCAGAAAGGCAAAACATACCAAAAGATTTTCTTGAAAAGATATTTATAGAATTACGTGATGCGGGAATAGTTAAATCTGTTAGAGGTAAATTTGGAGGATATGCTTTGGCTAAAAATCCAAAAGATTTACGTTTGAGTGAAATTATTCAAGTCTTAGATAAACCACTTCAATCTTTTGATTGTATTGTTGGCGAATGTTCGTTGGAAATAGAGTGTGCCGTTGAATTTGTATGGAAAAGGGTTAATAATTCTATTATGTTAGAGCTGAGTAAAATGACTTTGCAAGATATAATCGATTACGGAAGAAAAATTGCCAAGATCAAGATCGCTGAAAATGAAGGAGGTAGATTAAAAAAATTAAATGTCTAACAAAAAAGTATTAATGCTTATGAGTGGTGGGGTAGATAGCTCTGTCGCTGCCTATCTTTTGAAAGAACAAAATTATCACGTTATAGGGCTTCATTTCAAAACTGTAAGCGATGTTGTTTTCTCATTGATCCCAGAAAAAAAGAAGGTTTGTTGTAGCCCTTCAGATACACAAGATGCACTAAAAATTGCTGATAAGTTAGATCTTGATGATTTTCAGATTGTTGATATAAAAAAGGAATTTAAAGAAAAAATAATCGATTATTTCATAAAAACATATAAAGAAGGTAAAACCCCAAACCCTTGCATGTTATGCAACAGGTTTTTTAAATTTGGGAAGGCTTTAGAAATTGCACATAGCTATGGCGCAGATTGGGTTTCCAGCGGTCATTATTTAATAAAAGAGTATTCTAACAAGTATTCTACCTATATTATTAAAAAAGGTGTTGATCAATACAAAGATCAATCATATTTTTTATCTTATATAGACAAAAATACTCTTCCCAAATTGCACTTTCCATTGGGAAATATGTATAAAGTTGAAATCAGGGATATAGCCAACAAAATAGGCTTAAGTGTGGCAAATAAACCTGACAGTCAAGAGTTGTGTTTTATTCCTGATAATGATTATAGAAGATTTCTAAAAGAAAATGGAGTTACTACAGAAGAAGGAAAAGTTTACGATTTAGAAGGAAACGAAATAGGAACACACACAGGATACATGAATTACACTATTGGTCAGCGTTCTGGAATAAGCTACTATAAAAACGCAAATGTAAAACTGCATGTTTATAAAATATTTCCTCAAAAGAATGTTCTCATAGTTGCTCCTACTGAAGAAATGTATTCTAAAGAACTAATTGTACAAAATGTCAACTTTTTTGTAGATTTCAAAGAAATAGAAGGCTTTTGTAGAGTTCGCAAAAAAAGTGAGGAAAAGCCCGCAGTTGTTAAAAAAATTGCAGATCATACTTTAAAAGTAAGTTTTAAAGAGCCTATATTTGCCGTTACTCCTGGACAATTTGCAACAATTTATGATGAAAGCGGTGTTGTTTTGGCTTCCGGTGTAATCAATATTAAAGAAATGGAGGAAGTTTGATAATGGGAATTAGGGACGCAGCTTATCCAGGAAGTTTCGATCCAATAACCTTTGGACACGTTAATATAGTGAAAAGATCTATTGAAAGATTTGACAATCTGTATGTTGTTGTTGTGAATAATCCGAACAAAAAGTATTTGTTTTCTCTCCAAGAAAGGATTGAAATGGTAAAAAAAGATTTAGAGGATATACCAAATGTTATTGTTGAATCTTTTGACGGTCTGTTGGTAAATTACCTAAAAGAGAAAAAAATTTATAATTTAATAAGAGGCTTAAGAGCGGTCAGTGATTACGAGTATGAACTTCAAATGGCAAACGCGAATCATATGCTTTTTCCTCAGTTAGAAATTTTTTTTCTCATGGCTGATACTGATTTCTCTTATATTTCTTCATCTATGATAAAAGAAATTGCATCTTACAACGGAGATGTTAGTAAGTGGGTTTCTAAGTTCGTCGAATTGAAGTTAAAAGAAAAACTATTAAAAAAATAGTAATAAAACAATAATTTTCTTATTTTAATATTCAATTAATTGTGTTAAAATAAATTAGTTTTAGCCAACGGTTGAGATTTCAAATACTCAAATTTATTAAACATTAATAATAAGCATTAGGAGGTATTATAAGTGGACGTATCAATTGAAAAGATAAAGAATCTTAGAGCTTCAACAGGGGCAGGAATGTTAGATTGTAAAAATGCTTTGGAAGAGGCTGATGGAGATATAGATAAAGCCGTAGAAATCCTGAGAAAGAAAGGTGCCATAAAAGCTGCTAAAAAAGCTGGAAGAGTCACCAACGAAGGTATCGTGTACTCTTATATTCATCATAATGAAAAGATAGGTGTTCTTTTATTATTAGGTTGTGAAACAGATTTTGTGGCTAGGACTGATGATTTCCACGATTTAGCTAAGAAGATTTCACTACAAATTGCTTCGATGAATCCAAAGTGGATTTCAAGGGAAGATGTACCTCAAGAAATTATCGATAAAGAAAAGGAAATTTACCTTGAAGAGTTAAAAAATTCCAACAAGCCTGACAATATTAAAGAACAAATTGTAGAAAATAAATTAGGAAAATTCTACAGTGAAAATTGTCTTCTTGAACAGGAATATGTTTTTGGAGAAGGGGAAAGCATCAAAGACATTATTAATTCTATGATTGCTAAGGTAGGAGAAAATATAACAGTGGATAAATTTGCAAGATTTGCAATTGGTGAATGATAAAAAGGTGGAGTCTTCCGCCTTTTTGCTTTATTTATGGAGTATAAAATTTTTCTTTCAACTATAAGGCTGCATGCTCTTATTTAAAAGGAGGCCCTATGTACAAAAGAGTACTATTAAAATTAAGTGGGGAAGCTTTGAGTGGTGAAAGTGAAAAAGGATTTTCTGAACAAATGTTAACATATCTGGTGAACGAGATCAAGAAAATCCACAGTTTAAATATAAAATTGGGTATAGTTACAGGAGCTGGCAATATTTTTAGGGGGAAAGAGCTGAAAGATTTCCAAATTCAAATGGCAGATCAATTAGGGATGTTGGGCACCGTCATTAATTCACTCTATCTTAAAAATCTCTTCGAAAAGAATGGTTTGAAAAGTATTATAGTTTCTCCAATTGTTAATTTACCCTCTGTATTGCCACTTAAATACGATTTTATTGAACAATATTTTGAAGCTGGTTATATTGTCTTATTTGGTGGAGGAACATCAAACCCTTTGTTCACTACTGATACCGCTGCCGCATTGAGGGCGATAGAAATGAATGCAGATATACTTGTAAAAGCTACCAAGGTTGATGGGATATACGATAAAGATCCAAAATTATTCGAAGATGCCAAAAAATACAATAATATAACGTATGAACAAGCGATTAAAGAGCAAATAAAAGTTATGGATACAGAGGCTTTTTCAATATGTGAAAAAAATAATCTTTCAATATTGATTATCAATTTTTTCAAAGAAGGAAGCTTGCTTAAAGCTGTTGAAGGAGAGAATATAGGTACAAAAGTCGATCACTAACAAATTCTTCTTCAAGCATGAGTTCTATTCGAGGTTTAACGAAATATTAAATAATAAATTTCTGGAGGTGTTTTTTAGATGGAAAAGTTTTACGATGAAATAGTATCAGTAAAAGCAAGAGAGGTATTGGATTCGAGGGGAAATCCAACCGTTGAAGCAGAGGTAACTTTATCTACAGGTGTAACTGGTTCAGCTATTGTTCCTTCAGGTGCTTCAACAGGTAAATTTGAGGCTTTAGAATTAAGAGATGGTAATAAAGATTATTACATGGGAAAAGGTGTTACTAAAGCCGTGAACAACGTAAACAACATTATTGAGCAAGAGGTTGTTGGATTGAATGCCTTTGATCAAGTAAACGTTGATAGAGTGATGCTGGATTTAGACGGAACAGAAAACAAAGAAAATCTTGGCGCTAATGCAATATTAGCTGTTTCTATGGCAGCGGCAAGAGCTGCAGCTAACTCCTTGGGACTACCTCTTTATAAGTATTTAGGAGGCGTGAACGCCAAAGTTTTGCCCGTACCAATGATGAATATAATAAACGGGGGACAACACGCCGATAATAATCTCGATATTCAAGAGTTCATGATTATGCCTGCTGGATTTAATTCATTTAAAGACGCCTTGAGGGCAGGGGCTGAAGTCTTCCACAATTTAAAAAATATTTTGAAAAAAGAAGGGCACATAACTTCTGTTGGAGATGAAGGTGGTTTCGCTCCGAATTTAAATTCCAATGAAGAAGCTATAAAATACATAATTAGAGCCATACAAGCTGCTGGTTACGAACCTGGTAAACAAATTTTTATCGCCATGGATGCCGCAGCTTCAGAGTTTTACAATGAAGAAACAAAGAAATACTCTGTTGATGGAAAAGAAATGAGTGCTGCTGAATTAGCCGAATATTATATATCGTTGATTGATAAATATCCTATTAAATCATTAGAAGATCCTTTCGATCAGGATGACTGGGAAGGTTACTCTGAGTTCACCGCAAAAGTGGGAGACAGGGTACAAATAGTTGGTGATGACTTATACGTTACTAATGTTAAAAGATTGCAAAAAGGTATAGATTTAAAGGCTACAAACTCTATTTTGATCAAATTGAATCAAATAGGGAGTGTAACCGAGACTCTAGACGCCATTGAATTAGCCTATAAAAATAATATGACCGCCGTTGTATCTCATCGCTCAGGAGAAACGGAAGATTCTTTTATTGCCGATTTGGTAGTAGCTGTAAATGCAGGTTTTATCAAGACTGGCTCACTTTCTAGAACCGATAGAATAGCGAAATATAATCAATTGTTAAGAATCGAAGACGAGCTTGGTTCAACTGCACAATATAGAGGCTTGAATGCTTTTTATTCAATTAAAAAGTAATAAATATTCAATTAACTAAAAAAACCGGTGAAATAATAAATCACCGGTTTTTTTTAATAGATATATTTGTTATAATACTTGAACGAAATTAATTTTATCATACAAAATCAATCCTTTTCACTAAATAATCTTTTTCCTCCAATTTTTCTATGAGATACTGGGTTTTCAATTTAAAATACGCAGAGTTATTCTCCAATTCAAAACTTATATAAATTTCCTTCTCAAAACTTTGTATATTTGCATCTATAACCCCAAAGTTATTAGTCAAAAGAATTAAATTCAACTTTTGGTTCATTGCCTCTTGCTGGTAATTTTTTGAATTGTTTTGATATTCTCTATCAATTGCTAAAAATATAGGCATCCCAAAGATAGAAAAAAACATAAGTGGTGTTTTTATTTCTAAGCTAAGATTTTTAATAGTTAGGTAAGAATTTAATGTTTTATCCACTATGTTATGTTTTATAGAAGTTTTGGATTCATATTTATTAAGTAAACTATTCTTATCTTCTTCCTGCAAGGTTAATAATTCTTTCATTAATCTTATCTCATTCTTAGAGAAAAAATCTAAATTATCCTTTTTAGAAATATAGGCTCTTATCATATCAACAATTTTGACCGCAGAGTGAGAAGGTGATAAAACGGAGTTTAAGTTATCTTTAAAAGATTTTAGAAGTGAATTTACTATTTTTTCGGTTAGTTTTTTAAAAGAAGTAAACTCGTGGGGTTCTAAATTATCAAATTTTAATTTTTTTAATTGTTCGTTTAAAGTTCGAGAAAACTCTGCGAGCCATACCGACGCTTTAATATTTTGGGTTTCAGTGAAGTTAGGAGATTTAAGGTTAACGGCATCAATATTTTTAAAGTTTGGAAATTTCAAACTTAATTTTATGCTGTCTTTTGATGCCTCCCCCAAATATTTCATCTTAATTGGAGCATCCATATTATGTGTTTTATCTTGAAAATTTAAATTTACCCTAACACCTGTTTGAAAATTTTGAGTGCTTTGATTTTCTAGAAGGAAAAGAAAATTTCTAACTCCAACTACAACTAAATTATTCTTAGAATAGAGAACTGTTCCTACGAATCTATTAATATTATTTTTTTTAGCGTAATCGTATAAAAAGGAATTATTTTGAGAAAGGATTAAACTCAACAAATTGTCATACATTTTATTACCCTACTCTTCAAGATCATCAAACAAACCCATTTCCAAAGATTTTTTAACAGATTTATACCGTTTGATTTTTGAAGTAACCAACTTCTCCGAAGTAAGCAATTTCTCTTTCATCATTATGTATCTAACTTTATTGGGGGCAGTGAAGTACCAGTTGTTAAAAGACGAAGAATATTCAGGCACGTTTATTTTGTATTTTGTTCCGATTACCGCTCTTGACTCTATTTTTTCTATAGCTTTAATTTTTTTAAAATAAGTAATTGCATTTTGTGTTCTTCCAATGCTAATGTTCAAATTTGAAGCTATTTCACGCACACTGGTATGGGTAACTGTATGATCGTATCCAAGTCCGTAGCTCATGTTGTACAAGTATAAATATACCTTTGCAAAAGACGACGGGGTTAGTTGCAAAATATACATAAGTACCTTTTCTGGTATTTGAATAAAAGGTCTTACAGGTCGATATTCAAACAAATTTACGTTAGTATCTTTTTCCCCTCTCGTTCTAGGCATTAGCTTTTTTCCTCCCATTCTTCTTTACCTATAATTTCCGCGTTTTCTAAGGTGTATTCTTTTAATTTATAATTCCTATCGAAAGTGGCAGAAAGGTGTATTCTGTTAAAACATTTTGAGCCAATATATTCTTTATTTATTTTGTACTCCCCTGTATCGTAATCCGTAATAAAATCGTAGCCTTTTCTAAGATAACTTCTAAATTTCTCTCCACATTTTGAACATTTGAAATATATAACTAATGCATTTTTTTCATCGTAAAAAACATTGTTATTAGAGGTTTTTGAATTATCTGACTTATTTCTTTTAAAAAAGTTAAACATTACGACTGTCCTCCTTTTCGAACAATTAAATTATTTTTAAAACTGTACAATTACTTCTCAATCTATATTGAGATTATATCATAATTTATACGTTAAGTTAAATATATCAGATTATGGGGAATTATAAAAAAATAACAGGAAGTAAAAACGATTAAACCCATTAATCTATAAAAAACTTTACTTGCGAATAAAGCAAAACTAAAGTATAATTAAAGTTAATGTTTAAGTAAAAATCCTATTCATTTTCAAAGGGGTGATTATTAATGGGAGATATCACAGAAAAGACTACGGAAGAAGAAAAAGGAACAGAAGTTTTATACAAGCTTGAAGACAAACCTCCTTTTTATGAAACAGTTGTTCTGAGTATTCAGCACATGTTAGCTATGTTCGTTGGTATCATTACTCCACCTTTGATAATCGCGGGGGTAGTGGGCTTGGATCCTCTAGAAACGGGATATTTCGTCAGCATGGCTTTGATTATTTCCGGGGTAACTACTTTTTTTCAAGTAAAACAATTAGGACCTTTTGGTAGCGGTCTATTAGCAGTACAAGGGACAAGTTTTACATTTGTTCCTATGGCGATTGTCGCTGCAAACGTAGGAGGATTACCTTTAGTCTTAGGTATGGCACTTATTACGTCCCCGGTTGAGATGATTTTGAGTCGGTTTTTAGCTCAAACTCGCAAGATATTCCCTCCTGTAGTTTCTGGTACAGTTGTAATGTTAATAGGTTTAGGGTTGATAGAAACAGCCATAACCGACATTGGTGGAGGAGTTGGAGCTAGTGATTTCGGAAATGTTCAAAATTTAGCCATAGCTTTGTTCGTATTAATAATCATAGTGATTGCAAATATATATGGCAAAGGCATCATAAAAGCTGGGGCGGTGGCTATTGGTTTAGTTGCAGGATATCTGGTTGCAATACCGTTGGGTATGGTGGATTTTGCCCCGATTGTAGAAGCTGGATGGGTAACAGTCCCTATCCCATTTAAATATGGGCTATCATTTAATTGGGCACTTATCATTCCTTGGATTTTAGCATATATTATTACTACAATTGAAACAGTAGGTGATTTGACAGCTATTGCTGAAGTTAGTGGCGAACCAATTGAAGGCAAAATTCACGATGAAAGATTAAAAAGAGGAGTTTTATAGGACGGTGTAGGGAGTGCTTTAGCAGCTGTTTTTAATACTCTTCCTAACACAACTTTCAGTCAAAATACTGGAGTTATTCAATTTAGTAAAATTTCTAGTCGAGTCGTTGGCTACGGTGTGGCAATTGTTTTGATACTATTAGGTGTCTTTCCTAAAATTGGTGCTTTAGTAAGCGTTATGCCTAAACCTGTTTTAGGAGGTGCTACTATAGCTCTCTTTGGAATGGTAGCGATGGCAGGTATGAAAATTGCAACAAAAGGTGGACTAAGCGATAAAAAAATGTTTATATTAGCTTTTTCTTTAGCTTTGGGATTGGGAGTTACATTTAGGCCCGACATAGTGAACAAATTACCAGAATGGATGGCTGTTGTCTTTTCTTCTAATATTACTGTTGGATTTTTAACCGCTTTTATTTTAAACCTCTTGATACCAGAACCAAAAAAGGAAAAGAATGGATATAAGGCTTAAGTTTACTTATTGCCACTTATGAATAAAGTTGATTATTCATGATTATTCCCTTTTATTGTTCTTTATAGACAACTAAAAAAGATTAATTTGATTTATCAATGAAAATCAAATCGTGTTAGATCATAATT
>NZ_AZRJ01000020.1:0-5960 GCF_002895495.1 Petrotoga sp. HWHPT.55.6.3
CTTCGCCCCGCTCCCCACCCTACAATTTGTTCCTCAGTGCGATTTTAACTTATTTTCCAAAAATATTCATGGGGTTGCAAATTGATACTATCTAATGATCTGCTTTCAGCGGTCAAGTTGTTATAGATAACAATGCTTTTATTTCCTTTTTTTCGAGTAACTTTAAATACCCCGTTGATATTTTCATAGATTGGTTTTTCTGAAAACAGATCTTCGTTTTCTTTTTTCAAATCAAGCATCTTTTTTATTCCGTGAAAAATCTTATAACTATCGCTGTCAGTATTGTTCAGAGCCTCTTTTCTTTTCTCTTCATCGAAAGGTCCTCTGTTGAAAAATCTTGAATCTTTATGGCCTATTTTTTCGGTCATTTTTCTATAGAATTCTTCATCGTTCTCCATTCCTATTTCATCACCGTAATAATTTATTGGTGTTCCATCCAAAGAAAACAAAATTGAATAAGCTAAAAGCACTTTTTTATAATCCTTACCCATTTGGTTGTACAATCTTCCCGCGATCCCTTCTCCTTCCCTGAAGTTCCATCTTTCATCGAGCAAGTAGTATTTCAACATCTTTGCCCTTTCTTCTGGATCGACGAATTCTAAGGTTAATTCGTCGTGACACCTTAGAAAAACGAACCATTGACAATTTTCTGGAATGGGCGGGGTAACTCTTTTAGAAAGAGTATCTATTACATAATTGGGGTTACCTTCAGCTATAGACAAAAAAATTTTTGGCATAACGGGAAAATGGTATGCAACCTGGCATTCGTCAGAATTACCAAAATAAGCAACAACGTCTTTAGGAGGTTGATTAGCTTCTGCTATCAATGCCGTTCCTTCTTTTAGGTAATCTAAAGCTGCCCTGAATATTTTTAAAATCCAGTGGGTTTGAATTAAGTTTTCACAGTTAGTACCTTCTTCTTTCCATAAAAACGGTGCTGCATCCATTCTAAAACCATCGACACCGTGTTCTTTCCAGAAGGTAAAAACTTTTATCATTTCTATCAGCACATCAGGATTTTTGTAATTTAAATCCGGCTGTATTTCGTAAAATCTATGAAAGTAATAATCTTTGGTTTCAGCGTTGTAGGTCCAATTACTGTTTACCATACCTTTAAAAAGCAGTCTGGCTTGGGAGTATTTTTTATCGGTGTCGCTCCATATGTAATAATTCCTATACTTAGAATCTTTTGATTTTTTTGCCTCTTGAAACCATGGTTGTTCATCAGAAGTATGATTTATTGCAACATCAAAAAGAATTTTTATACCTTTTTCGTGAGCAAGATTGATGAATTCAAAAAAACTTTCGTTTCCACCTAATTCATCTCGGACTTTGTAAAAATCAGAAATATCGAACCCTTGGTCTTTCATCGGAGATTGTAAAATAGGGAGAAGCCATAATATAGTTACACCTAAATTACTCAAATAATCTAATTTTTCTTTCATTTTGTCAAAATTACCAGCGAACAGATCAACATAAGTAGAATAAACCAGACCTTTCTTATACCAAAATTTATCGTTTGGCGTATAGGTAAAAGAATCTTTTTTTGATTTTAAAAACTCTAAGAGAATTTCCAATTTATGGTTATCAGAATACAGTTTGTTCCAAAGTTCAGTTATTATTTCTATTTTGTCATCTATTATTTTCACCCCCAAGATGTTATCTCTTATTTTGGTATTTGTATATTGCTGTAATCGCCTATCACCAATTTTAGTGAATATGGTTTCCTTTCTGCTGAATAAATCTTTGAATTTTCTCCTATAATAGATGATTCTATCCTTATATACACATTTGAAATATTTGCATAACTTAAGATTATACTGTTCTCGATCTCTGAAGAGTTTATATAGGCGCTGTCACCGATGCTTGTATATGGTCCTATGTAGGCATTGCTTATTGTAACGTTTTCCCCAATTATTACAGGTCCTCTGACGATAGAGTTCATTATCTTTGTATTTTTCCCGATGTGTACCATTCCTTGGACCGAAGAATCGGATCTTATTTCTCCTTCTATTTTTCGTTCTTTTAAATTACTGAGAATCGTTCTATTTGCCTCGATTAAATCTTCAGGTTTTCCTGTATCTTTCCACCATCCCTCCACTATATGAGCTCCGACGTTGTTTGAATTATCTATTAACCATTGAATGGCGTCGGTTATTTCAAGTTCCCCTCTCCACGAAGGTTGAATATTTTCAATTGCCTCAAAAACCTTTGGGGTAAATATGTAAACCCCAATTATTGCGAGATTCGATGGAGCATCTTTTGGTTTTTCGACAACTTTTGTCACTTTCGAGTCTTCCATCACAGCTATTCCAAATTGGGAAGGGTTATCCACGGAAGTCAAGAGAATAAAAGATTCATAATTTCCTGACTTAAACTGGTCTATAAAATTCTTAAGATCAAAAGTTACCAGGTTGTCCCCTAGATACATTATAAAGTCGTCATTATCAAGGAATTCTTTTGAAATCTTTACCGCATGAGCCAGACCTTTTGGGTGTTCTTGTATAATATAAGATAATTTTATACCTAATTGACTACCGTCTCCTAAGACATTTTTAAAATCCTCTATATTTTCTGAATTTACTACCAAACCGATCTCTGTAACCCCCGCATTTCTTATTTTTTCTAAGCTGTACATGATGGTTGGTTTGTTAGCTATTGGTATCAATGGTTTAGCGTTCGTGAAGGTTAGTGGTCGTAGTCTTGTTCCCTTTCCTGCACAGAGTATTAATGCTTTCATAGCTTTTTGCCTCCTTGTATGATTGTTGTAGTTGTTAGCGCCGCTTAGCTGATCTTTGATATATTTGAATCTGGTATGTAATCTTTTATTATTTCAATAGCACTATTGTAATCATTATTTTTTATTATTATATTTATTTGGTCTATCAATTCATTTAGCTTCTCTTTATTTATTTCGTGATTGTTGGTTTTTGAAATAAAGATTCGTCTGTTTCTAGTTTTTTCGTAATCTTCATCTTCTAAAAATATTTCTTCGTATAATTTCTCACCAGGCCTGATGCCTGTGTAAACTATTTTAATGTCTTGATCAGGAATGTACCCCGAAAGTCTGATCAAATCCCTGGCTAATCGGTCAATATTTACAGGCTCTCCCATTTCTAAAACGAATATCTCAGCCTTTTGAGCAAACTGTCCACATTGTAATACTAAAGAAACAGCCTCCGGAATAGTCATGAAATACCTTTTCATATTGGGGTGTGTGACGGTAACGGGACCACCCTTTTGTATCTGTTCTTTGAAAATTGGAATTACACTCCCTCTACTTCCTAAAACGTTGCCGAACCTCACTATTCCATACTTTGTTTGATAAAAGTTAGACAATGTTTTTACTATAATTTCTCCAAGTCTCTTTGAAGCACCCATTATGGATGTTGGTTTGATGGCTTTGTCGGTGGAGATAAATACAAATCTTTCTACATTATATTCTCCTGAGAGTTTTGCTACGGTGTAAGTTCCAGTTGTGTTGACCCTGAAGGCCTCTGTTGGATTTTTTTGCATGAGAGGTACATGTTTATGAGCAGCGGCATGAAAAACAACATCAAATCCATATTTTGAAAATAAATATCTCATTCTGTTTTCATCGGATACATCTGCGATAATTTCTTCTATATAGGCATCTGAAAACTTGTCTCTCAGTTCATTTGATATTTCAAAAATACTGTTTTCACCTTTTCCAAGTAAAAAAAGAGCTTTCGGCCCCATTGGTAAAACCTGTCTACATATTTCAGAACCTATGCTCCCTCCTGCTCCTGTAACCAGTATTTTTTTGCCTTTTATGTAATCTTTGATCTCTTTTAAATCAACGCTCACTTCCTTTCTACCCAGTAAATCGGAAATATCAACCTCTCGCAGAAAACCAAGCGATAGCTTGTTATCTAAAATTTCCAAGATTCCAGGCAAAGTTTTTAACCTAACCTTTGTTGTATCAACATAATCTATGATTTTTTTTATCTGTTCTGATGAAGCACTGGGAATGGCTATTATAACCTCTTCAACGTTGTATTTTTCTATAAAATCCATAACTTGGTTTATTTTCCCCAGTACAGGATAGCCTCGAATGTTTCTTCCTATCTTTTCTGGATCATCATCCAAAAAGCCTACAACTGATCCCTCTTCTGGATGCCTCTCATACTCCCCCAACAATTCTGTCCCAGCATCACCTGCCCCGATTATAAGGATATTTTTAATTCCGTTTAACCGCTTTTTATAATTTCGAGAATACCTTGAAAACCAATATATCCTACTAGCTGAAACAAAGACTACTCCAACCACCGATGCAGTTGCTGCCACACTGAAAGGAAGAGTGAAAATATCGCTTATATATCTTCTTACAAACTCAAAAACAAAAAAGTTGATAAGGAAACCTATGAAACCACTGTTGAATACAGGTCTTAATTCGTTAAGAGTGGCAAATCTCCAAATATATCTATATATTCCAGAGTAATAAAAAACAATTACCATAATCAAAGGAAAGAAAAAGATGGGGGAGATGTACTTTCTCATCTCCACAAAGTCAAATTGAAACCTTATGAACATTGCAACAATGTAAGCAAGGAAAAACAAAATATAGTCAATTATCATCAATCTAAAAGATCTTTTAGACAAATGTTTCATTTTTCATCTCCATTAAACTTTCTTTTATTTTTTGATATACGTAATTCTGTTCTTCAAGACTGATGTTGGAGAAAAATGGGATTGCAAAAGTCAAAGATGAGATGAGCTCCGTAACAGGATAATCTCCTTCTTCATAGCCGAACATTTTTCTATAAAAAGGTTGCAAGTGAACAGGATAAAAGTAATTTTTGGATTCAACACCCTTTTCACTCAATTTTTTTAAGAAGGTTTGTAAGATATTTCTTATCTTATTTACCAATTCTTTCCATTCTTTTCGATTTTGTTCCCCTTCAATTTTGATAGGTAGATCAAAATTTCTAACCCATGTAGGTATATCAATTAACTCTGATACCCAATCTAAGTTCAATCTCAAAACGAAGACAAACCAACTTTGAGAAGTAACTTCTGGAGGAATGAAAGGTAAAACTACTTTTTCTTCACTTTTGAACAATTCAAAATAATTCATAGCTTTCTCTTTTCTTTTTGAGCTTATTTCTTCGATTCGTTTCATTTGAGCAAAACCAAGTGCCGCAGACATTTCATCCATTCGATAATTGTATCCAAGCCTTTCACTAATTAACCACTCACCGCTTTTGCCTCTACCTTGGTTACACATAGACTTACATAACTCAAATATTTCTTCGTCATCAGTAACTATAACCCCACCTTCACCGGTGGTTATCTGTTTATTTGGGTAAAAGGCATATGTACCAGCTTTTCCAAAAGTTCCTAATTTACGCCCTTTATATTCTCCCCCTAATGCTTCGCAAGAATCTTCAATTATTTTAATTTTATCTGGAAGAATATTAAGTATCTCATCCCATTCCAAGGGAACTCCAAAAATATCCACACCCATAAAAGTTGTAATGTCGTCTTTGTAATCTTTGTCTATAAATTCTTTTAAATTTTTGGGGGATAAGTTGTAAGTATGAGGATCTATATCAACAAAAACCGGTACTCCTTTCTCAAACAAAGCCACGTTAGCCGAAGAAATAAAAGTGAAAGGCGTTACGATCATCTTTTGATTTTGTTGAAAATCTAAAGCCCTTAAAATCAAATGTAAGGCTGATGTCCCACTGTTCACAGCCAGAGCATATTTCATTCCAGCGTATTCTTTTATTATTTCTTGGAATTTTTCTAAGTAGGGACCCAAGGCAAGTCTTTCAGAATTTAAAACATCCATGATGGTTTTTTTCTCAAAGTCAGTAATATCTGCACCTGATAATGGGACAAACATAGCTGGTATTTCACCTCCAAGCATTAAGGGGGTTCCCCCTTAAGATCCTATAAAAATATTCTATAATTCTTTATATAGCGCCCCTTCGCCC
>NZ_AZRJ01000021.1:0-84733 GCF_002895495.1 Petrotoga sp. HWHPT.55.6.3
GGTTGATTTGGATTACTTACAAAGAGGAGGAACTCCTTCATCTTTTGATAGATACTTGGCTTTTAAATTTGGTGTAACCGCCATAGATGCTGTTAAAAAAGGAAAATCTAACGTGGCTTTAGGTTTGGATGGTTTTGATGTAGTGGAAAAACCCTTTACGGAAGAAATTTTGAAGAACAAAGAGATAAGTAGAGAATTATACGAGATGGGTAGATTGTTTTTCTAAAAATATTTGGCGGTGCTTTTGCACCGCTATATTTAAACGTATTATTAAAATCCACAGATAACAAACATACTTCGCTTTTTGATCATATTTTATAAAGTTTTTTAGCCTTTTCTGAAGCTATTTTATGATCGACAATAGGTGTTGGATAATCGATGTCTTTTGGAATGTTCAAAGTATGTATTTGCTCTGAGTTAAGATTGGTTAATTCTGGTAACCAAGTCTTTATGTAATCACATGCAGCATCAAATTTTTGCTGTTGCAAAATTGGGTTAAATATTCGGAAAAAAGGCTGAGCATCACAACCTGTTGAAGCAACCCATTGCCAATTACCATTATTAATTGCAGGATCGTAATCAACTAGTCTTTGTGCAAAGTATTTTTCTCCCCATCGCCAGTCAATATGTAAATCCTTAACAAGAAAACTCCCTGTTATCATTCTTACTCGGTTATGCATCCATCCCGTTAGATTCAATTGCATCATTCCAGCGTCAACTATAGGATAACCTGTTCTCCCTGTACACCAAGCCTTAAATTTATCCACATCATTTTCCCACTGTATTTGGTTATATTTCTCCTTAAAGGAATTGCCTAAAACATGAGGGAAATGATAAAGGATATGAGTAAAAAAATCACGCCAGTGAAGTTGTGTAATAATTTCATGTTCATTACCGAAGTTTTCATTTACTTTTCTATATACCTCTCTCACAGAAACTGTTCCAAATTTAAGATGGGGAGATAACTTTGTTGTTCCATCGATTGAAGGTATGTTTCTAATTTCACTGTAATTTTTTAGTTTGACTATTCTCTCTATATAACTTAACCCTTCTTCTCGCCCACCATTTAACATTGAATTTTCATTTTGAGGAAATTTATCAACCTGAAGAGCTATACTTGAGCTAATTTCTTCTGTAAAATAATTTTTAAATTTATTCTTCTGCGGTTCTCGCACATCTATTTTTTTGGATTTTTTTAAAAAATCGGTGAACTTTATATATGGCATACCATTATCTTTCAAAACTTCTGTGGGTTCATGTAATAAAACATCAAAATGTTCCTTGAAATCTACTCTTTCCCTTTCACAAATGGCTTTTATTTCGTTATCTCTTTTCTTACTAAATGGAGTGTAATCTTTATTCACGAAAACTGCTTCTATTCCTAATGTTTTAATTAAACTTTCAACTACTTTAGCAGTAAGTCCTTCAAAAAAGTATAGCCTAGCGCTCAATTGGTGTAGCTCATCATTGAGTTCTTTTAGACTGTTGATCATAAATTGAACCGCGTTGTCTGATTTGTAATCATTGTCTTTAATCTGTCGATCATCAAATATAAAAGTAGGTATGACTCTTTCACAACTTTGAAGTGCTTCTATGAGAGAAGTATTATCCTCTAACCTAAGATCTCGTCTGAATATGTGCAACCCAATTTTATATTTATAATTCGGTATTTTTATCACCTCTAATGCCTTTAGCATGCCTTTTATAATTAAATACAACTTACTAACTTTATTAGTAGTTAGATAAATTAAAAGTATTGAGAATTTTAAAACCCTACTTCAATTGAAAAGGATATTATGATAAATGGTGTTGTTTCTCCGTAGGGTCCAGGCCAACCTTCTAACTTTGACGCTGAAAAGCCTTTTCCCTCTATTTGTTTCTATAGGATAGCCTTAACGATCGCAGAGTCATAGCGGAAGGAATTGAATGATACTTCTATCATTTGGTCTTCGACTTTTTAGGACTTTCACATCCAACATCAGGACATTTCACTATTTTTGAATCTCTAAAGTACTTTAAGAAGCTTCTACATTCTGGGCATAAAAACGCTTCATGAAGACTATGTACCGCATCACAAAAAGTTTTAACTTCTTCAGAGGATAAGTTTTCTATTTCTGGGTTATCGTGAGAAAGAAGATTCCCCATAAACGAGGACTCTTTGAGGTTTTTAAATTTGTTTAGGAGGTCTTTCTTTAAATCACTATCTTTTAATTTATCTTTTATCCGTTTTTCCGCGGGATCAAATAATTCTGCTACAGTATATCTTCCCTTTTGCTTGAAAGGTATAGGTACTTCTAGCCTTTCACAAATTTTCTTTAATAACCACTCTAAATATATCCGGCATTCATTGCCTGCCCCAGTTTTATCATTATTTTTTAATTTTTCAGATATTCTTTCCCATCGAGGTTTATATGGAATGATCCTTGGACCGGCATTTACATCCCACTGGGTAATTTCCATATTTATGAAATTGCCTTGTACATTTAACGCTCTTTGGGAACTAATAAGCTGGTCGTACCATATTCCGTCATGTGTGGTGATAACAAACTGATAGTCTTTAAATTTTTTCAACAGTAATTTAGCTATTTTACTTCTATGACCAGCATCTATTGTAGCCACTACATCATCCAATATTACTAATGGACAGCCTTCATTAAACTTTTTAACAAAGGCAAGAAATATACATAGTCCCAAAGAATCAAGATGTCCTTCGCTTGTTAATGCTCTTGGATCCTCTTTCTTTCGCCCAAATGATTCTATCTTCATCTCTGTGCTTGCCCTTTTCCCACGTGTGACTGTAAGTTCTATACTTTTGTGAGGATCATTAGGATGAAGCATCGAGTAAAAACTTTGCATATCTCCCTGTATAGTATTGTATATTTCCTGAATTTTTAACTTTTTTATATTTGAAAAAGCATCATACATTTTCTCAACCAATTTAAAGTAGTTTTGATATTTTTGAAGTTCAGAACTAATTGTTGATATATCTTTAACCTTACTTCTAACTTGTTCGATTAAACGAATAACTTCTAAAACTTTCTTTTCCCCTTCTGTAAGTTCGATCTCATCCAATAGTTGACTACATTTTACTGATATAAAGCGCCTTAATTTATTAATTTCCTCCTCCTGTTGGATTATTTCTTGAATTGGTATTTCATTTTTGAGCTCCTTAGCAGTATCAACTTTTTCTACGAAACCATTCAAAAACTTCACTTTAGCCTTTAGCTCTTCTTTTTCCCTGGATAACTCAGGAAGTATTTCAATTTCTGAAATAATGGAGTTAAGTTTATCTGAAATTTTTCTCAAACAATCTATAACCGAAACAGATCCTTTTCGGATTTCTGCGGCTTTATCAGAAAGTGCTCGAAGAATTTCAAGACGTTCATTAACTCTTGTGAGTAATTTCTGCCTGTCGATCCTTTGTTCACACAGTGGACAGATATCCTTTTTTTCTTCTTCTATAACCTTTCTACCAGATTCAAGCAGTTCAGCATTAGATAGTTCTCCTCTCACTTGCTCCTGTAAAAGATATTTTATCTTTTCATTAATGTCATCCAATTTCTTAACAACCTCGTCAGATATAAAGGGAATTTTGGTAAGCTTTAATATCTCGTTAAGAGCCTCAATCTTCTCTCTGTTCTCGACCTTCTTTACTGTTCTGAAAATTTCTTCAGTATATTTATCAACCTTTTCCAAAGATCCAATTATCGATAAATTACTTTTTTGAAGCATTTCGTTTAAAGCTGGTAATACCTCTTTAACCCCTGTGATTTCTTTCCCCACGACATTTGAAACCTCGCCAATTAATCTTTTAATCTCCTCTTCTTTTGATACCACTTTTCCTTGTAATTCATCACGAAGTCGCATAATTTCAAGCTCAACATTATCCAAGGGCTCGATGCCGATCATGCTTCCTATTGCTCTAAAGCGTTCCGCTGGTTGACTCATAATGAACTCAAGAATTTGCGACCTGCGTAAGATGAATGTACCCTTTTGAGTTATATGAAAATAGTCACTAAACTGATTGGGTGGGGAAGGTACAGATGTAAAATTCCTATTTAGAGAGATATTACCTGGATTAAAGGTTATTTCCACATTCATATCATCAGGCTTGAAATTTACATGGGGCCCATGTCGTTTTAAAGACAAACCTTGGATACCTTCTAAATGAGACACTTTCCCAGTAAAGAAAAATTCAATTGCTTCCACTATTGAACTTTTTCCAGTGCCATTCTCACCTCGTAATAAAAGGCTTTTTCCATTAAGTTCTAGCTCTAGGTCTGGAATCCCCCTAAAAGCTTTGATATTAATTTTCTTAATCTTCACCGACATCCTCACATCCCCCTTTTATTATATCAAGGATGTTTTTTTGTGATATAACTTCCTCACTTTCGAAGAGCTTTCTCAGTTTTTCAATAATTGAGCGAGGGAATTCTTTGTCATCTTCGAGTTTCTTAAAGAATCCTTCAAATATCTCCTCGTTTATTTCCATCATTATCACCTCCCATTTCCTGTTTTGTCTTAAACCAAATTTTCTCCAGCAATCCTCGTATAATATGTATGGATATGAAACTCAAAAAATGGTACTAAAACCTGCCTTTTACTTTTTTCATTATTTCCTATGTTAAAGAGATACCCTAATGCTAAAATAGTACCAGGATGAATAGCAAAGGAAGATTCCCTTCCTCCTTACAAGACCTTTTGGTCGTTGCTTAAAAAGCTTGTTTCCTGACTTAGCAGTCAACTTGCTAACCGATTACTTTTTGGAAGAGAACCAATTTTTGCTTTACTTAACATTCTCCTTAATTTATGTAAATTATATCATATCTTTGATTAACTTTACTTTATCTTTAGTGTATTTCACAACTGTTTTTGGTAAGGAGTCTTTAGCAGATTATTCGTGGATTAACTCGGATAGTATATGTTTTAAAACCCTACTTCAATTGAAAAGGATATTTTGATAAACGGCGTTGTTTCTCCGTACGGTCCAGGCCAACCTTCCACATCTTCTTTTCTCTCATCGTCGTAGGGTGTTTCTAAATTTATTTCACCTTTGAGGTAGTGTTCGAAAGTAATTTTGTATCTTATGGTTTCGTTGGCAATATCCAATCCTATTAAGTAACCTTCCATGTCGTTCCCGTAGTCAAAGCCTATGGGAATATCTTCTTCATCGTATTTGGCGGTATATTTCAAGTAAGGTGCCCATTGATTGTACATCCAAGTGTAAATCTTATAATACTCAATTTTTGGAGATATGTAGTATTGCGAAGTTTTACCTACTAATCTTGTTCCTACTCCCCAAGCGAATGCGGTCGGTTTGTAATCTGTTGCTCCTCCTTCAGTATCTGGTACTACAAAATCGTCCATCGCAAATTGCCCGTATATTTGCCAACCGTTGGTAGGAATAATAGAAGCGTCTACTCCCAACATATTATTTGAGAATCCTTCACCTAAGTTATTATGAGCTATACCAAAAGGGTTAGCATCAGAAAGGTCTGGATATTTCCCTCCGATCAAATTTAATTCGTTCAAAGAGAGTCTAACTCTATCGAAAAGATTAAATTCTAATCTGTGTATAAACAAAGTTTTTGAAGGATCAGAATACCCAAAATCTTCCAATCCAGCTCTGTCGGAGTTAGTATCAAAATTAGGATCAAAATTGCCATCAAAAGAGGTAGCTTTTTGCCTTGCTAACTCATCTTCAGTTAAGTAAGGGTCGAAGAAGTACATGGCTGATACAATTCTCATACTTCCCGCATCGTATCCACCCATGAACCCAGTAACATAAGGTAATGAGTCAGAAAGATACACCCCTCTTTCCAAATCTGACCAATTGGTTTCAAATATTCCACCAATCAACCACAGAGGATCAAAAGATTTGTAGAAGAAGCCAGGGTAAACTTCAAACTCATCGTTTGAATTTATTGGATAAGGTGTTATGTTTGTAAAATCTTTCCCTGCGTATATTGAAGATAGTAGATAAACTTCGTTTGCAGTTATCTCAGAGAAGCCCTTCGTATTAAAAAAAATGAAGATAAGTACTAATGTTTGAAGCGTTACTATTTTTCTAACTTTCTCCATATTTATCAAAGAACTCTTCTTCACTCATTATAGTAATTCCATAACTTTGAGCTTTATCTAGTTTAGAACCAGGGTTTTCTCCAACGACTAGGATATTCGTTTTCTTCGTCACATTTTCAGAGAAGGTCCCACCTTTAGATTCAACGTATTCGGCGAATTCTTGTCTTGTCATTTTAGAAAGAGCACCGGTTTGACATATAACTAAACCTTTTAGAGGTCCTTCTAATTTTTCTTCTTCTTTTTTCCCCATGTTGACTCCTGCATCTTTTAATTTCTTAACGATCTTTTTAACTTCTTCCTGTGAAAAAAACTTTATAATTGCATTTGCTATATCTTCACCAATTCCCTCTATCTCTACAAGTTCATCGAATTTTGCATCTATTAAACTGTCTAAATTTTTAAAATGATTTGCAAGGTCTTTCGCAGTTTTTGACCCAACATTTGGTATACCAAGAGCGTTAATTAATCTATCCAATTCTCTATTTTTGGATTGCTCTATTTGTGTCAATATATTTTCTACTGTTTTGTCTCCTATACCTTCTCCCAAGCTTCTAATTTTTTGGTCGTTTAAATAATACAGATCTGCTACATCTTTAACTAAACCTGCATCTACCATTCTTTTCAATAACTTTGGGCCAAGTCCTTGGATATTCATTGCGTCTCTTGAAACGAAATTTTCCAAAGTTCTTAAAAGCTTTTCTGGACAAGAGGGATTCAAACATCTTATTGCCACTTCGGAAGATTTTATTTTCCCAACTTTTCCACCACATACAGGGCATTTTTCAGGAGGTTGAATTATTTTTTCTTCCCCGGTTCTTTTTTCTTTAACGGGCCCTATAACTTGTGGTATTATGCCACCTGCTTTTTCAATTAATACATAATCGCCTTCCCTTATATCTCTTTCTTTTATATAGTCAAAGTTGTGTAGACTTGCCCTTTTTACCGTTGTTCCTTCGAGTTGTATGGGGTCAAATTCTGCAACGGGGGTTATTATTCCTGTACTCCCAACTTGAAGCTTTATAGCTTTTAGTTTCGTTTCTTTCTGTTCAGCTTCAAATTTGAAAGCTATTGCCCATCTTGGGGATCGGGCAGTTTCACCAAGGACTCTCTGTAATTCAAAACTGTTCACCTTAACTACTATTCCATCTACTTCGTATTCTAATTCCTTTCTCCTTCGATTCCATTCTTTCCAAAATTCTATAACTTGTCCAATATCTTCGACCTTTTTGTAATTAGGATTGATTCTGAAACCAACTTCTTTCAGAAAATTTATTGCTTCCTCTTGAGTTTCTAAGTTGTAATTTTGAGGGAAGATAACGTAATACATAAAAGAGCTTAACTTTCTTTTTGCCACTTCTTTACTGTCCAAAAGTTTTAAAGTGCCCGCTGTGGCATTTCTAGGATTAGCGAAAACAGGTAACCCTTTTTCTTCCCTTTCAGAATTTATTCTCACAAATTCTTTTTTTGGCATGTATATTTCTCCACGTACTTCAATGGATAGATTTTTCCTCAATCTTAAAGGAATAGATGGGATGGTTTTTACGTTTTGCGTGATATCTTCTCCTGTTGTTCCATCGCCTCTGGTTATAGCTTGAGTTAATACTCCATCGGTGTACCTTAAAGCTACCGATACTCCATCTATCTTTAGTTCACAGAAGTACTCAACATGGGTTAAGTTCAAGTTCTTTAAAACCCTTTTGTGAAAATCTAAGATTTCTTCTTCGTTGTAGGTGTTATCTAAAGATAACATCGGTATGGAATGGTTTACTTTATTGAATCCCTCAACAACTATCCCACCGATCCTTTGAGTGGGAGAATCGGGTGTTTTCAATTCGGGATATTTCTTTTCGAGCTCTACTAATTCTTTAAATAGCTTATCGTATTCCTGATCCGAGATAATGGGATCAGCCAATACGTAGTATCGGTAGTTATGTTCTTCTATTTCTGCTTTTAACTTTTCGTATCGTTCTTTTATGTTTTTTGGTATGTCCAAATTACAATCCCCCTTTAGTCTTCATCTATCACAACCGCTGTTGCTACGGCAAACTCTCTTTCATGGGCTATAGATATGTGTATCGTTCCGTTACCTCCAAACTTTTCGAATAGATATTTCACCGATTCTTCATCTAAATAGGGTTCTCCACTTTGTTTGTTTAGAACGGTAATTTGTGAGTAAGGGATAAACCTTTTGAAACATTTTATTAAAGATTCTTTCACTGCAAAACGACCCGCTGCATATTCTTTTTTTCTTTTTTGCCCTTTAAACGTATCGTATATTTCTTTTTCTTTTTGAGAGAGAATTTTTTGGACGTTTTTTTCGTTGATCCTGTCGACTTTTACGATGTCAACTCCTATTCCTCTGATCATTGATTAACAACCTCACATTCGCACCTGGTTCGATCTTTTGTAGAAAGCTTTCGACTTTTTGGTCATTTAAGTAAATTTCATAAGATTGAATTTCTTCCATGTTTATGGAAAGATGAGAAAATACATCTATTAATTGAACATCCTTTTTTACCTTTTTAATCGAGTAATTTGCTCCATTGCTCACTTCTTCTTCTATGTCAATTATTTTTCCATCATAGGATGCGATTATTTCTTCTTTGTTTAAATGAACCTCTTTCCCGTTTAAAAATACTTTCATCTTTTCGGTTTCGATATCCAAGAATTCTTTTATCTTAGGAAGCTTTACCGCCTTTGTTTTTAGAAGATCTCCATTTTTTATTTGATAATCTTTATCTAAGATTTCTTCGTCTTTCATGATAATCGTACCCACAGGGACTTCATATGGAAGGTTATTTATTGTGAAAAATATTTTCTCGTTGTACTCTTTAAATACATCTTCTATTTTTGGAGGTGAAGTAAATATTTTATCTCCATCTTTGATCTCTTCTTCTAAGCTTTCTACTTTTTCACCATTTTTTATTACTACAGGGTAAGTGGTTTTGGGTTCTCCATTTAAGTAAAATTCAATGGGTTGAATCACGTCTTTCAATTTTAAATTGACAGGTTTGCCATTTTTAGGTTCTTCTATTTCAATGTGATCTCCTGGTTTAATGGGAGAATGTATATCCGCCGATACTCCGTTTACTGTTATTTTTGCCTTTTCGCCCATATTTCCCTTTTTTATCTGTAATTTTTCGTTCAGTTCGAAAGCTATCGCAGGGGATGGCAATCCAACCAATTTGTCTAGAGAATAACCTGATTGTAGTAACGCCTGTAAAACGTTCATATCTTTGCCTATGATTAACATATTTACATTTCTTCCGTTTATTTTAACAGTATTGAATACACTACCCTGTTTTTTCAGTGCGACATTTACTATACCTAAAGGGGTTATGTATTCACTACCTTCCATTCTTTTTGATTCAAAAATGATATTCTCCAAGTTTTTGGTAGTTTTTAAAGATACCCTTTCTTTGGAAAGTCCAAGTTTGCCGGCTAATTTTTCGGTGAAAGTTGGTACTTTTCCTCCGCCACCTACTACCATCACAGCAACAGGAGGTTTCCCATTTAGATTTAATATTTCTTTAGCTATTTTATCCGTTATGGTGTCTATAACAGGGGTTATTATCTTGATTATCTCTTCTTTTCTTACAATTTGTGCATTATCCAGAATATCGTTGTATGTAATTTCATCGTTTTGAGATAATTGTTTTTTTATCTTTTCAGCGGTTTTGAAATCCACCAATAGTTGTTGAGAGATAGTATCTGTTATCTCATCCCCAGCTAAGGGTACCATTCCATAGCCTGTTATTACCCCTTTATTTGATATGGATATGTCGCTTGTTCCTGCTCCTACATCTACCATCGCAACATTCAGGTTTCGCAAGTCCTCAGGCACAACTAAACTTGTGGCGGCTATCGGTTCCAATGTGACATGGATTGGTTTTAATCCAACTTTATCCAATACAGACATCATAGCTTCTACAACATTTTTTGGTAGATAAGCTGCCAAAACTTTTACTTTTGCTTGATTACCTCTTTGCCCTTCTAGATGTTTAATCCATTGATTATCAAGACTGTAGTAGAGTATGGAGTATCCTACGCAGTACATTTCTTGGGAGTAGTTTAATTTTTCTGTAGACACTTTAACGGCTTCGAGTTCCATCTTTTTGATTGTTTCACTGTCTAAATAACCATGAGTTGAAATATCAAGGCTGTATGAGCCAATTGAAGAGATAAGAAACCTACCAGCTATAGCGATGGCAACTTCGGAAAGATTGATGGAACTTTCCTCCTCCAGTGTTTTCTTTATTTTGAATACACCTTTTGCAACCTTGTTGACATCATGAATTTGTCCGTCAAGCATCGCTCTATTTTCGTGCTCAACTTCTGCAAAATGCTTGATTATTATATTTTCTGTTTCTTCATCATATTCTGCCAATGTCCCTACAAGAGTCCTTGTACCTATATCAAGTCCAAAGATCATTTCCACTCCCCCATTATTTAAACTTCTATTACTGTCGCCCCTGTTCCCCCTTCTTCACTTCGAGCGATTTTGAAATCTTTAATTAGAGATGATTTTCTTAAATAATCCCAAATTCCCATAGCTAGTTTCCCTGTTCCTTTTCCGTGTATTATTCTTCCTTCTTTTATCCCAGAACTTATTAAATCCGAAATAAATTTTTCTATTTCGGGTATAGCTTCATTTACTGAATAACCCCTAATATCTAATTCGGATTTTACACTTTTCTTTTGATCTATTTTAACGTAAATTCTTTTTTCTTCGTTTTTTTCTTTATCTGTGTTAATTACAGGCTCAATTTCCGTTGGATTATAAGTTATCTCTATCGGAGAACCATCAATCTGAACGGTTATCTTCGAGTTTGTTACTCTTTTTACCGTTCCTTCAATATTATTGGACGTTTTTACTTTCATCCCAACTTTTATTTTAGACTTTTCAATTTTTCGCCCTTTTTGATTTTGAGATAACGTTTTTCTCATCTCTTCAAGTTGTGAAGCCATATTTTCAGATTCTTTTAGTTTTTTGCTGATTTCTTGTAAATCGATTTGATCTTTTTTTTGCTTAATTTCTTTTAATATGGTTTGAATCTGGTTTCTCATATTTTTTATCTGTTCTTTAAGTTGATACAACTCGGGTTCGAGACTTTCTATTTCTTTTTTCTTTAGTTTTTGTAGTTTTTCTTCGTACTCTTTTTTCATTTTATCGATCTCTTTTTCTTTCTTCTTGATCCTTTCTAAACTTTCTTCGTATTCATTGTGAATAGAAGTTAATCTACTGAGTATTTTTTCACTTTGTGAAAATTCTTCATTGAGATTTATTTTACTTTCTTCTACTATCTGAGGGTCAATCCCCAATCTTTCTGCTATTTCAATGGCATGGGATGCTCCAGGTACGCCTACCATTAGTTTGTATGTAGGTTTAAGTGTTTCAATATCAAAAGACATAGAAGCGGCGAGTAGTTTTTCTTCTTCCAAAGAAAATGTTTTAATCTCAGACAGATGTGAAGTAGCAAATATTATTGGCCCTTTCATTAGCAGATATTTCAAAATAGCTTTGCTTAAGGCAGCTCCTTCAATAGGATCGGTTCCTGTTCCTAATTCATCTATCAATACAAGAGATTTTTCATTAACGTTTTCAAGTATATTTTTTAAATTCAACAAATGGGCAGAAAAAGTGCTTAGATTTTGAGATATATCTTGTTGGTCACCTATATCCGTGTATATTTCTTCTATAAAAGGTACTTCAGCCTTTAAAGCTAAGACTGGTAAACCAGAATGAGCCATAAAAAAGGCTAATCCAATTGATTTCAAAGAAACCGTTTTACCCCCTGTGTTGGGACCCGTTATTATCATTCCGTTTCTATCCAGTTCTACATCTATGGGGACTATTTTTTCTTTTGGTATTAAAGGGTGTTTTAGTTCTTTGAGAAGAATCTTTTTAGTAGTATGGGGTTGAGTGAATACTGCATTCATATCTTTGGCGTATCTGGCTTTCGCTATATTGGCATCTATATATTCTATTATTTCTATATTTTTTTCTATTTTAAATTTGTTTTTTTGAAGTTCAAAGGTCAAATTTGAGAGTATTCTATTGATTTCGTTCTTCTCTTGTGAGAATAAATCTGTAAGCTTTTCATTTAGTTCTATAATGGTATCTGGTTCTACGAACAAAGTAGCACCGGAATCGGATCTTCCTACGGTAATACCCTTTATGACATTTCTATTTTCACTCTTTAACGCTATGCATAACCTTCCGTTTCTTTCCACAGGCTGGTCTAAAGAAAGGTATTTAATATACTTACTTTTTATCTTGTTGAATTCTATATTTAATTGACGTTTTACCGTGTCTATGCCGTTTCTTATTCTTTTTAATTCGATTGAGGCGTTATCTTTAATTTCTCCTTCAGGAGTAAAAACTTTAAAGATCTGATCTTTTAACTCAAGTAGAGGTTTGTAATCTGATAACTTATCAGTGAGTAGATCGTTTATACCGCTGTAATGTTTTTGGATGGCATAACCGTCCTCCAAAAACTCTCCAATCTTTCTGAATTCTTTCCCTTCAACACTTTCCTTGTTGCTTATTTTTTTCATTATCGAAGGGATATAACTTAAACCATACAAATCTTTTAATGTACCTTTAATCGCCATATCAAAAAAAACTCGAGAAATGTTCACTTCTCGGTCTAATTCTGTTAGATCTTTGTACATTTTTACATTTTTTAAAAAATACGCTTTCCCATAATCGGTATGACTATAGGTTGAAATTAAATTTAATATTTTTTCGATTTCCAAATCCTTGTAGGTTTTTTCTAAAATTTAAAACTCACTCCCAACGAGATTGGTAAATAATTTACAGTTAGTTCTTCTTCGTAGTACCGGGTCTCGTAACCAACCGACAGAGATAAATTGTTGTAGCTAACTCCTCCATTTATAAGTATTTCTGTTTTAAAGGTTTTAAAATAATCTCCTGTGTGAACGCCTCCGAAGGCGGTTACCAAAAAATTTAAGTTGCCAATTATATTGGTTGTATATTTCATATTCAAACCTAAGGAGATTCCTACATCTTCTAGATTTTGTAAATTTTCTAATAAATTGTAATTGTAGAAAAATCCCAGATAGGGGCCATAGGAGATTTCTTCACTATCTTCGGTTGGAATTAAAAAAGAAATCCTTCCCCCAGTGTAATCTAAACTCTGTTGAGTGTTTGTATCGCCTGTTGAATTAAGAGTGTAGGAATAGGAAGGGGTCAATAATAACTCAAAAGCATATGTGATACTAGTTATGAAAAAGAATATCGAAAATGCTAAAAAAAGTTTATTTTTTATCATTTTTTAATCTCCCTTTTTTTAGATGATTGTGCTTTAACGCCACCGATAATTTTTTCAAAGTTTTCTTTTATTGCTTTTATAGAAAGATCGCATTCTTCTAATTGTTCTTCTCTTGTGGCATGAGAAACAAACTCGTCTTTCACACCAAATGAGTAAATTTTCTTATTTCTCAGTTTGAATATCTCTTCGTTGAAACCACCTTTCAAACTTCCCTCTTCATAAACAAAAATATATTCAGCTCTTTGTTCTAGTATTTCCAGAAAATATTCATATAAAGGTTTGACGCTTCGTACCCCAATTATATTAACGTTATAATCTTTGAGCGCTTCATAAACGTTTTGAGAGATAGTTCCAACGGCGAGAGCGTAAATTCCAGAATCAGCCATTTTTAGATACTTCCATTCTCCATCTACTATTTGAAGATTGTCGATTATATTTTGTATTTCTATCGTTTCCCCGTCTCTTGGAAATCTAATAAATCTAGGTTTTTTCAAACCCTTTATCACAGAAGTATAAATCATATTAGCTAAATCTTGGGCGTTCAACGGCGTCCAGATTTCAACATTTGGAATTAACCTAGTATATGCTATATCAAAAACCCCATGATGAGTTGGGCCATCTTCTCCAACCAAACCAGCCCTATCTAACAAAAATAGAACTGGGATCTCTTGTAAGGCTACATCATGAATAAGTGAGTCAAATGCTCTTTGCATGAAAGTCGAGTAAATATCTACAACGGGCAAAACTCCTCCTAAAGACAGAGCGGACGCCGTAGTGACTATACTTGGTTCGGTGATACCCATATCAATGACTTTGTCCGGACATATTTCTTGAAGTACATTTAACCCAGTTCCATCTGCCATGGCTCCCGTGAAAGCTAAAAATTCATAATCTTTTAAATGAGATAACGTATGTCCAACAATTTTACTGTAAGAGACTTTGTTCGGTTCTTTTTTGGATACGCCATGATATTTGGTGGGAGATTTCTCAGTTTCTTCGAAACCTTTACCTTTGGTAGTAACAACATGCAGTATTACAGATTTCTCATCATAAGCTTTAATGAATTCCAAGAACTCTTCCATTTTTTTGATATCATGTCCATCAACGGGTCCATAATACTTGATTCCCAACTCTTCAAATAGTGATGCTGGAGTATCGTAAATAGAGAATTTTAAAGCGTTTCTGACTTTCTTTAAAACTGATTCTACATCCTTACCCAAGGAAGAGTCTTCTAAAGAACTCTTTAAAATTTCTTTTGCTTGGGTATATTCTTTTTTTATTCTAAAATTATTCAACAATTGGGAAATCGTTCCTACATTTCTGGAAATAGCCATGTTGTTATCGTTTAGAACTATTTTAACTTTTGCATCTTGATAGTTCAACTGATTTAACGATTCAAGAGCCATCCCACAACCTAAGGCTCCATCTCCAATAACAGCAACTATATTTCTTTTCCTATTTTTTATTTTATCAGATAGTGTATAACCCAAAGAAGCTGCTATAGAAGTCCCTGCATGCCCAGCACCGAATCTATCAGCTTGTGATTCGTAGATATTTGTGTACCCACTTATGCCACCTTTTTCACGTATGGTTTTGAAATCTTTCCACCGACCCGTCAAAAGTTTATGTACGTAAGATTGATGACTGGTATCCCAAATAATAACGTCTTCTATGGGGTCAAATATCCTGTACAATGCGATTGTTAGTTCCACAACACCCAAATTCGAAGCAAGATGACCATTGTTGTTGTATACAACGTTGAAAATATACTTTCGAATCTCTTGGGCTATTTCTTCTAATTCTTTGTAACTCATGTTCTTAAGTGCTTTATACAGAGGAGTATTTTGTGGCGCCATACATTTCGTATAGATTTTATTTATTTAAAATCTATACTTCCCCCCTTTCGATTTTGTGGCTCTACATAATCGATGCCTGCGAACGTGCGATCTTATCCATAATACCATTAACAAAAGCGGCGGCTTTTTGTGTCGCATAAGTTTTGGTTAACTCCGTTGATTCATTTAATATTACTTTAACGGGTATATCTTTTTTGTTTATTAGCTCATAGATAAAGATCCTCATCACGGTTTTTTCGATGTTTCCTATCCTTTCTACAGGCCAACCTTCAGAGTATTTGTTGATCAACGCATCATACTCATTTTTATTTTTATAAATATCTTCAATGTATTGTTTAGCTTCCAAATAATAACTTTCTTCTAAATGTGCCTTTTCGTTTAATTTTTCAAAAGTGAATAATATGTTGTCTAACTTAACATCCTTTATTGATAGTTGGAAAAGACTTTCAAAAATCAACTTTCTCATCATTCTTTTTTTTGGTATGTTTTCATTCATTCTTGTCCTTTTGCTCTTCATCCTCCTTTTCTTCACTTTCAGGGGATTCTTCATTTTCTAAGGTTTCTTCTTCTATTTCTTCGTATTCTTCTTCCAACTCTTCGGGTTTTACAAGATTTTCGATGGATACGTCAATGTTTGATACATAGACCTCTGCAATTCTTTCAAGATCGTCTTTAATCGCTTTTTGAATATTTTTAGAAAATTCAACAATGTTTTGCCCGTATTTAGCAGGTACCTTTAAAGAAATACTAACACTGGCATCGTCATTAATTGTAATCTTTATACTCTTTTGCAATTCTTTTTGAATTTTCTCGTTATACACCTTTTGTTCTTTCAGATAACCTTCTACACTTTTGAAAACTAAATCTTTTAACACATTTTCTGAAATGCTTATTTCTCCAAAATCATTTTCCTCGTTCAAAGGCATTGTTTTTCCCTCCTTAAGATTAATATTTTACCTATTTTGTAATTATATCATAAATTAAAACATTTTTAACTGATTTTCCTGTGATTCATATTTTTTCTTGTTAATATTTTTAATTCTCTTCAACCTACTTTCCAAGTCAACTCTATTTGACAGTTGAGACAATATTTCTTTTGATCTTTCAATTATTTCTATGGGAAATCCTGCCAATCTTGCTATTTCTATACCGTAACTGTTGTCACTGGTGCCATCTTCAATTTTGTGTAAAAATATAACCCCATCCATAGTTTCTAAAACTTTTATCCTTTTTGCAGCAACTTCTTCGTATATATGTGACATATAAGTTAACTCAGTATAATGGGTAGCGAAGATTGTATTGCATCTTTTAACTTGAAATAAATATTCTGAAATTGCCCATGCGACAGAAATACCATCTAACGTACTCGTACCTCTTCCCACTTCATCAAGGAGGACAAGACTGTTATCCGTTGCTTTATTCAATATAGTTGAAACCTCTAGCATCTCGACTAAAAAGGTTGATTTTCCGCTAACTATATCGTCCCTTGCTCCGATTCTTGTAAATATACCATCATAAATAGGGATTTCAGCCTTTTGGGCGGGAACAAAGCAACCAATTTGTGCCATCACACTTATGAGCCCTATTTGCCTTATAAAAGTTGATTTTCCACTCATATTAGGACCTGTCAAGATTATATAAAACTTATCTTCACTTAAATATAAGTCGTTAGGAGTAAACTCATCTACATATCTTTCCACCACCGGATGTCTTGCGTTGATTATCTTTATTTCTTTGGAGTTTTGCACAAAAGTTGGTCTTTTGTAATTGTAAACTCTACTAACCTCTGCGAAAGATCTGAAAACGTCAAGTTCAGCGATCTTATTGGAAAGTTCTTCTATTTTATCTACATATTGACTTAGATGTGTTAATGCCTTATCGTAAATATCTTTTTCAATAACCTTTATTTTTTCTTCTGATAATGCTAAGCGCTGTTCAACTTCCTCCAATTCTTTTATTGTATACCTTTCCGTATTAACTAACGTTTGTTTCCTTACGTAATTATCGGGAACTTTAGAGGATTGCGCTTTCGAAACTTCTATATAGAAACCATAGATCTTATTCCTTCCTACTTTCAAACTGCTAATCTTAGTTTTTTCTTTCTCCCTCTTTTCAATACCTTTTAAAACACTATCTAGGTTATTAAATATGTTTCTGTATTCATCTAACTCTTCTGAAACACCTTCTTTAATTACTTTCCCGCTACCAGGAACAAGAGATGGTTCTTCGATAATGGTATTTTCGATAAAATTTTTAACTTCTTTAAGGACATCTATACCATCAAAAAAATCAGACAATCCTGGATTTGAAGTTAAAGATTCGATTATATAGGGAACCACTTCCAAAGAATCCTTTAACGCAACAAGGTCTTTTGGGGTTGCCTTCATCAAGGAAATCCTGGAAGAGATCCTTTCAAGGTCTTTTATAGATGACAAATATTCTTTTAGTTCTTCTAATAAAAGAGGATCTTCAACTAAATGTTCGACTTTGTTTAACCTTTCTTCTATATTTTCTTTATCGGTCAAAGGAGTAAGGATGAATTCTCTCAATTTCCTATTCCCCATACTGGTTTTTGTTAATTTTAGAATGTCGTAAAGAGTTTTCCCCTTGTTTGAATTGGTGGGAAGAATACCAAGATTTTCTATAGTGTTGGAATCTAAAAACATGTATTTTTTTGTCTTAAATCTTTTTGGAAGTTTCATGTGTTTGATTTTTGAAAATTGTGTGACTTCTAAATACTTTAAAACGGCGTCGGCTACTTTTAATTCATCATCGTCGTAATCCAAATGATCAAGACTTAAAACTTCGTAGGTTTCTTTCAAATGGTCTTTGAAATTGTTTGAAAAGTACCATTCGTCCAATATTTCTACATAAATCTCGTTGGTTAAATTTTTTATCTTTTTTGATAGTTGTTCAAGTTCTTTAGATAACAAAATCTGTACCAAACCAAAAGAGGAAATAAAGTCCAATAGTTCATCCTCTTTGAAGTCAAATGAATCTAAATAGAAGTCACCGGTTGAAAAATCAAAAATAGCTATTTTGTACAAATTCCCATTTTTGGTAATTAAGGCGGCAAATCTGTTACTTTCTTCCAACATTCCTTCGTCTATGATGGTACCAGGCGTCAGTATTCTAGTTACTTTTCTATCGACTATACCTTTTGAACTTTGAGGATCCTCCATCTGTTCACATATAGCTACTTTATACCCGGCATCTAAAAGCCTTTTTAAATAGTTGTTTAAGGCATGGTATGGAATCCCTGCCATAGGATTACCATTTCTTTTCGTTAAGACAATTTGCAATATTTCACTGACTTTTTTGGCATCTTCAAAAAAAGTTTCATAAAAATCTCCGAGTCTAAAAAGTAAAATAGAGTCTTTATATTCTTCCTTTATCTTTAGATATTGCTTTATCATCGGAGTTAAGTCACTCATAATTGATCCTCCTCACATTCTTTGACGCCATGTTACCTTTTAACAATTGGTTTATTACTAATATATCATCTCTTTAATCAAAAGAAGGACGCATTATTTCAGGCGCCCTCTTTTGATTTGAAAAGTTAATAAAATTTGGTTGGTGATAAATAAAACGGTGTTCCATTATTTTTCGTTGTTTTCTTTAGTGGTGGCTTCACTCTTGGTTGTTATAACTTTATCTATGAGACCATAGTTTAGAGCTTCTTGTGCATTCATAAAAAAGTCTCTCTCAGTATCTTTTTCTATTTTTTCTAAAGATTGTCCAGTATGTTTACTAAGTATGTTGTTTAGATCATCTTTTAATCTTAAAATTTCTCTAGCGTGTATTTGTATATCGATCGCTGTTCCTTCGGCGCCACCCCAAGGTTGATGTATCATTATTCTTGAATAAGGTAAAGAATACCTTTTACCTTTTGCACCAGCAGCCAATAATACCGCTCCCATAGAGGCAGCCTGACCTATACATATAGTTGAAATATCTGGCTTTACGTACTGCATCGTATCGTATATTCCTAATCCTGAGGTTACAGAACCTCCTGGAGAGTTTATGTATAAAAATATATCTTTGTCTGGATCCTGAGATTCTAGGAAGAGTAATTGGGCAATTATTACATTAGCCACATCATCGTTTATGGGTGTCCCTAAAAAAACTATTCTATCTTTCAACAATCTAGAATAGATATCATAAGCCCTTTCGTATCTTCCTTCAGTTTCTATAACTACCGGCATAGGTATTGACATAATTTATCGCCTTCCTTTCTTGATCTTTTCTATAATTTTTTTGGCTTCAAGTGTAGATAACACTATTTGACCGCTATCCATGTAAATAATCGATTTGACTGCTTTGCCATATGAAGCATCAATTAAACTGACAGAAGCAGTTAAAGGTGGAGGCAAATTTTCTAACTCGTTTGCATCTCCAAACTGAGTAACTACATCTATTCCATGATAAATCTTTTTTATTTTACTAAACTGAACAAAGGAATCTGGGACTATAGAATGAATCCTCTCTGTAGGCACAAAAACACCTTTTCCAACCGATATAAACATTCCTATCAATCTTCCTCTTCCATATGCTTTTTGCTAAATTAATTATACACAACAAATATTATTTTTTGATTAAATTATCCTTAATCGATATCAGCCGACTCGCTCAATTGATTTTTTATCTTTTCGTATTTTTCATCAATTTGTGCTTTTTCTTCCTTTAAGCCGACTAATTTTTCTCTTGCGTAGGTGAGTATATCCAACGCTTTTTTGTAAATTTCAAGGGCATTTTCAATGTCCAATTCGTCTTGCTTTTCATTTTGAAAGTAATCGTTGATACGTTCTAAGAGTTCTAATTGTTCTTTGAAGCTCAAGTTTTTAATTTCTTCCTCACTGAGTTTAATTATTTCTTCCATCCTTCTTATTCACCTCTTTCATTGAATTTCTTCTTGCTTTTAGAAACTTTAACCATGTTTAGCGCCCCTTCGCCCCGCAGCCCGCCCATCTAAAGTTATCCCCATTTTTGAATCTTTTCGATGCTAGATTCAGCTTCTCCATCTTTAAATATTAATTTAACCTCGTCTTTTGTTTGTAATTTTTCAACACTATCAATGATATCTTCGCCTTTTTTTACCAAAACTCCGTTATTTAAAAAAGCACCAAAAGGACTCGACTTAGTGAGCTCTTGAAAAGTACTAAATAAAAGCCTTTCTGATACTTCGAACTTACTTTTCAACTCAGAAATAATTTCATTCGTTGTACTTATTATATTTTGATTGTAAGTTTTGATGCTATATTCTATGAATCTTTGAATATATAGTAATTTGTTTAAAGAGATTGATTTTTCACTACTTTCAATCATTTGATTAATTTTTCTATTAATGCTAAGTTGATCTTCGTCCAAAACTCTGAACATATTTATCAATTCTCTACCGAGGTAGTATTTAATGTTGTTAATTGTATTGAAAGAAAGTAAGTTCTCCATTTGGGAATAAACATTGGTAAAAGAATAGGTTATATTTTTTTCTAAAGTTTCTAGAGTATCTGCGAAATAGTTAATTTGGTTGACTATGTCTCTTGATACCTCTGTAGGTGTTGAATAGTTTTTCCAACTAACATAATCAGGGATTGTAGAATCTTGCTCGTGACCTATTCCTGTAAGAACAGGGATCTTTCTATTAAACTTTGCTATAAGAGAACCAAGTTCAAAATCATCAAAATACATCAGATCGCTTTTTGAACCGCCTCCTCTAATTATAACAACTACATCGTAATCGATGCTTGACTTTAAAATGGCAAACAAGGCTTTTTTGATTCCAGGCACTGTTTCTGCTCCCTGCATGGGGGCAGGGTATAGGTGTACAATAGGAATAAACCTAGAATGATTAATGTTTTTTTGAAAATCTCCAAAACCTGCGGCGGTTGGTGAAGTAATAACGGCTATCTTTTTTATTGGATCAAGTTCTATTAGTTCATGTTTCACTTTCCTCAAAAGGTTGCTCTTTTCCAGCTTTTCCAATATTTCTTTTTTCTTCTTTTCTATTTCAGAAGCACCTAAAGGTATTATTGATGAGCCTGATACTACATACTTAGCTTCTCTTTTCCAAAAATTAACAACCCCTTGAAACTTCCATCTTTTGTTGAAGAGTTCCCTTTCGTTGTCAATACTGCAATGTTCAAAAACATATGGAACAACAGTTTGGCTGAAAACAACTGTTATTGAATAATTGGAACTTCCCACCCTTTGAGAAAGTTCGACGTAGAGATCCCCTCTTTTGCTATACTTTGCATGAGTTACATCACCTATAACCTCGATCTCTTGTCTGTAAAGAGGAGAACTGCTGAATATACTGTTCAAATATTCTATCAACTCTTGTATACTTTCAAATTTAAATTCTTCTTGTTGGGAAAATAACAACGGTAAGCTCTCCTTTCACTTGATCTTTTGATTCAAAAAATTTTATCCCTTCAGAAATCTTCCCTTTAAAAAATTCTTGATACAGTTTCGTCATTTCTCGAGCAACGAGTACATCTATCTCTCCAAAAATTTCCAAAATCTCTTGCAAGGTTTTTTTTATTCTATTTGGAGATTCAAAAAAAACTATTGGATATTCGAACTCTTTTATCTCTCTCAAAAGTCTTCTCAATTTTTTATCCCGAGGTAAAAAACCTAAGAACAAAAACTTCGAAGCAGGGAATCCACTCACAGCTAAAGCAGAAGTTAAGGCTGAAGGGCCTGGCACCACATCTATTGGAATACCTTTTTCCCAACATCTTTGTACTAAGTTAAAGCCAGGATCTGCTAAAACAGGCATACCCGCATCTGATACTAAGGCTGTTATATTATGACTTTCAATCAAAGATAGAACTGTGTCCATAATCTTTTCTGAGTTTGCCTCGTTGAAAGTGAATAACTCCTTTTTGCCCAGTTCAAAATGATTTATCAATTTCAAGGTAACCCTTTTATCCTCCGTGAGTATCAAGTCAGCTTCTTTCAAGGTTTTTAAGGCTCTTAAAGAAATATCTTCTAAATTACCTATGGGTGTGCCAACTAGAATTAATTTTCCCATTTTGATTTTTCACATCCAATAATTTTGTTTAAATCGCATTGATGTTCTCCTGCAAAGTCGGAATTGTTGTATCCATCTAAATAAGTTAAGTCTTCCAATTTCCAGAAAATGTCGCCTAAAAAATCCATCAAGAACCTAGTTAAATCAACCTTTTTTCCCTTTTCTTCTATTTCTAGAAGATACATTATCTCCGAAAATTCTTTTTTATACCTTATACAATTATCAGGGTTTAACAACTCATCTACTACTATTTCCGGGTCTTTATTTAAAAGATATCTTTTTTTCATTACCATCCTTTGACTTTTTAAATTGTCAAAATCAATATCTTCTTCTTTTATAAACCCTTCTTCCTCTTCTCTAAGTCCTTTTTTTATTTCTTTTTTAAGATTTGTAGTCCACACTTTTTCGCCCTTTTTTATCTCTAACCGCGTTCTCAAACCATTTTTATCGTACCATTGAAGTATAAGCCATTCATCAAAGGCCTTTGTGACTAACTTTTTAAATGTATATTTATCGGGTATTCTATACTTTCTCTCATTCTCATATTTCAATGCAATCTCCTCTTTACTTAACTTGTATATATATAATTATACCATATCAACGCCATTTTCTTTGAACAACGCTCAAAATCTTGTTAAATATCCTTGAAAAAGAATTTTTAGGTTATAAAAAAGAGAAATTTCATAAATATTTTACTTTTATGAAAATAAGAAACTTGACAAAACCAAAATAACTCATTATAATTGACACGAATTTTATCAATGACCAACGTTCGGAAGATGATAAATTATGGCTAAGGAGGTAAACGAATATGACAAAGGATGAGTTGTTCGAAAAAGTAAAAGAAATAATCGTAGATACATTGAGTGTCGACGAGGATGAAGTTACGTTGGATGCCTCATTTACCGATGATTTAGACGCGGATTCTTTAGAGCTAGTGGATTTGACCATGGCTTTTGAGTCTGAATTCGGAGTAACGATAGAAGATGAAGAGTTAGAAAAAATCAAAACCGTTGAAAATGCGGTTAATTTATTATCTGAAAAATTGAACATCGACGATGAGGATTGAATTAATCACAAAAAGAGGGGAGCTTTCGCTCCCCCTTGTTTTTTAAAATATGGTAATTTTTTCTTAAAAAAGAGGTGAAAAATAATGGCTGAAAAATATATTATAGTAACCGGCGGAGTACTCAGCGGTATAGGAAAAGGAGTCGTTTCTGCTTCAATAGGAAGGCTTTTAAAAGAACTGGGATTAAAAGTCAATTCTTTGAAAATAGATCCCTATCTAAACGTAGATGCAGGAACTATGAACCCAAATCAACATGGAGAAGTTTTTGTGACAGAAGATGGTTACGAAGCAGACCTTGATTTGGGCCATTACGAAAGATTTTTAGGGATAGAGATGAAAAGTTTTAACAATATGACAGCTGGCCAAGTGTATAAATACGTTATCGAAAAAGAAAGGGAAGGAAAGTATTTAGGAGCCACCGTTCAGATGGTGCCTCACGTCACCGAAAGAATAAAAGAAAGAATCGAAGAGATAGACACAGAAGTCTTGCTCATTGAAATAGGGGGTACCGTTGGCGATATTGAAGGTGAAATATTTTTAGAGGCAGTAAGAGAGCTATCCTTTGAGAAAGGCCGAGAAAATTTTATGTTTATACATGTAACCTTTGTTCCCTATTTACATGTAACCAACGAGTTTAAAACCAAGCCAACCCAACAATCTATTCAACTTTTAAGAAGAATAGGAATCCAACCAGATATGCTTTTGGTAAGAACGGAAAAAGAGATAGATCTTTCCAGTCTTGAAAAAGTAGCTCTGTTTGGCGGCGTCCCTTTAGAGTACGTTGTCAACCTTCCTGATTTAGCCAATGTTTATGAAGTTCCTCAAATGCTATATGAAAAGAATATTCATGCGCTTATCTCAAGTAAATTGAATCTGGAAATATCAAAAGAAGTAGGAGAATTAAGTTGGAAATGTCCCAAAACATTTAAAAACCTAAAAATTGCTATGATTTGCAAGTATTTAGGTACCGATGATGCCTACAAGAGCATAATGGAAAGTGTTTTTTTAAGTGGCACTAAAAGGCCCGATCTAATCAACTCCGAAGAACTGGAAGAAATGAATGAAGAGGAAATTAGAATACTTTTAAGTAAATACGAAGGTATAATTATCCCAGGTGGATTTGGATCAAGAGGAATAGAAGGAAAAATAAAGGCTATAAAATATGCTCGTGAAAATAATGTTCCTCTTTTAGGGATTTGTCTGGGTATGCAACTAATGGTCATTGAGTATGCCAGAAATGTTTTCGACTACAAAGAAGCTAATTCTACAGAATTCGATGAAAATACTCCTTATCCTGTTATAGATTTGATGGAAGAACAAAAAAAGATGTTGAATTTGGGTGGTACTATGAGACTAGGCGCTCAAAAAATTGAAATATTTCCAAATACGAAACTTCACAAGATTTATGGAGAAAAAAATTCTGTCCTTGAAAGGCACAGACACCGTTATGAAGTCAATTACAAAGAGTTCGAGAATATGTTTGAAAAAGGAAAAAATGTTCCTAATAAACTTTCTATTTCAGCTATGACAGATTTCGTTGAAGCCATTGAATTGAATTCTCATCCTTTTTATATTGGCATTCAATACCATCCAGAATTTAAAACAAAAGTTGGAGATCCGCATCCTATCTTCAAAGCATTTATTGAAGCAATAGAACAAAATAAGTGAAAAGGGGGAAAATAAATGACTTTTTATGAATTATATTTACGTTCTTTTTATGATTCAAATGGTGACGGCCTGGGAGATTTACAGGGATTAAAACAAAAACTGGATTACCTTTGTGATTTGGGAGTTGATCATGTCTGGTTCTTACCAATTATGAAATCTCCAGCCTTTCATGGTTATACAGTCTCCAATTTTTTTGAGGTTAACCCTGTTTATGGGGATTTAAAAGATTTAAGAGAGACATTAAACGAGGGCCACAAGAAAGGTATTAAATTTATCCTTGATCTTCCCATTAATCACGTTGCAGTTACATCAGAATGGTTTCAACGCGCACTTAGGGGAGAAGAGCCCTACAAAAATTGGTTCATTTGGGCTAACGAGAAAGCTGATTTAGAAGAAAAAAGGCATTGGGATGAAAGTAAAATCTGGCAAAAGATAGGTGACAGATATTTTTACGGCATCTTCGGTCCTGCCTCTCCTGACCTTAATTTTGAAAGCAAAGAATTGTGGGAAGAGATAAAAAGGATCTTTAAATTCTGGTTAGACAATGGTTTTGATGGTTTTAGATTGGACGCTGCAAAACACATTTTTGATTTTGACATTGAAAAGATGAGATTCCATTACCAACATGAAAAAAATATCGAATTCTGGAAAGAGATGGTTAGCTATATAAAATCCATAAAAAACGATGCTTTAGTTATAAGTGAGGTCTGGGATGCACCGGAAATAGTAAGAAAGTACGAAGGAATATTCGATATAAGTTTTAATTTTCCTCTTGCAGAGGATTTAAAGATGACGCTAAAGAACGAATCACCTCAGGAACTAGTAGAAACATTGAAAAAATGTATGACAGAGTATCTACCAAATGGTAAGGTTCTATCTATGTCAGGTAATTTTTTAACTAATCACGATATGACAAGGATTCTGTCTGACTTAAAAGACGAGGAGAAAGTAAAGTTAGGTTTTTCAATTCTTTATACCCTTCCAGGGATTCCTTTTATCTACTATGGCGAGGAAACAGGAATGAAAGGCATACCCCTTGACGTTAATTTTACCGAAGACAGTCAAGAACCATTTCATTGGTACGAAAATGGTTTTGGACCTGGTCAAACGGAATGGAAAGGGTATAAATTCAACCCTCCATATTCGGGGGAATCTTTTGAAGAGCAGATAAACAAGAAAAATTCGATTTTAAATATCATAAAAAATTTGATTAGATTTAGAAAGTCTAACCCATGGATTGACGATGCACGGATCGAGATTTTGAATTTTGACCAAAATATGGTAAAATTAAGGTGTTATAGTCAATTAAATGAATTTATAGCTTATTATAACCTAAAATCTTCCAAATGCTCCGTTTTGCTTGAAAATGGAGAAGAATTATTGTCTATTGGAAACAATAAAGCAGCACAAGGTTATGTTGAACTTTCACCTTACGGTGTTTATTTAATCAAAAAAAGTTGAAGGGATTGTGGGGGTCCATTAGAGAGGTGATACAAAAATGCACAAAAAACGATACACTACTATTATAATGCTCTTAACGCTTTCGTTGGCAGCGTTCTCTTTATCCCCCTATGTAAATGTTAACAATCAAGAGGATGTCAAAGAAGATATAACTATTAAAACCGTTTTATTCGATTTTATTTCATCACAATACAAACTAGCAGTCGGGAAAGATATGCCACAAGATAGGTTGCAATTACTTGTTTCCTCCATTATGGAAGCTTCAAAAATCTTTGAAATATCCCCTTTGATGATAGCGGCAATAATAGACACTGAAACAAATTTCAAAAATATTATTGGCAGTTACGGAGAAGTAGGTTACATGCAGCTTAGACCATCAACCGCGCAGTTTGTTGTAAACAAATATTATGACCTTTTTGCAAGCTTGAATTATACTGAAACGAGTTTGGATTGGATTGAAGAAAGACTTTTATTAGATCCTAGGTACAACATACTTGTCGGGACAGCTTATTTGAAGTATTTGATGGAAACTCACGGCGATCCTTACAAAGCCCTAGGGTGGTACAATGGCGGCGGAAATGATTATTACGCAAATAAAGTAGTTTATAACATAAATAAGATTGCCATTAAATATCCCATTATTTAAAAAAGCTATCTGACTTTTGTTCAAACAATTTATTTGATTGACATTGTTGCAAAAATATGATAAAATTTTGTTAGTTGGTTTGATTATTTGTTATAAACGGGGTAAATATAATGTCTAATTTTAAAACGAGCATCAATTCAAAAACATTGTTTAATTTAAATACTCATCATCATACATGGCGTGGCCGAGTTAACACATGCCATGTATGTTGTTATTTATAAATCACCGCATACAAGGCTAAACGTAATAACCGGTCACGAATAATTGTGACCGGTTTTTTATTTTTAAAATACAAAAGAAAGGGGTTTAAAATGAAAAAAGACATCTTTACTGAATCTCAAAAATTATCAAATATCGTTAGCAAAATTAGGAGTGTCCTATTTAAACACGATTTTTATGAACTGTTTCCCCCTTCTATAACAAAGTATTCTGAAAATTTAATAAAGGGGCTGAAATTTGCTGATGGAAGAAATTTTTACCTTTTAAAACCCGATGTGACTTCTTGGTTGATCGACATGGATAAAGTAGAAGAAAAAGAAAAAGTATTTTACATTTCGGAAATTTTAGATGAAAATTTATCCGGTGTTTGGCAGTTTGGATTTGAAATACTAAATGGAGAAGAAGTCAAAATCGAAGAAGAAATTCTGCGTTTAACCATCGAAATTCTATCACTGTTGGATATAAAAAATTTCTTTATAGACGTAAGTTCAATAAGGAGTTGGGAGAGAATTTTAAAAACAGTCCCACAATACAGAGACAAAATTTTAAGGGCTGTTGAGTTGAGAAATTTTGAGATCATTGAAAACCTTCCGCTGGATGAGGGGGTAAAAGCATCTATAGCTACTCTTTTCAATTACAGAGGAAAAGAAACAAACATTCCAAAATTAAACACAATAATTAAAAACATTAACGACCCAAGAATATATATCGATCTTGGAACAATGAAATACATGAATTACTATGAAGATGTTGTATTTGAAATTTATTCACCGGATAATGGTTACCTTTTAGGCAACGGTGGTCAATACAAGATAAACGGCAAATATTCGTGTGGAATGGCTTTAAATTTGGATATTATAGGGGAGATGATGAGATGACAACAATATCAGCCGCATTGCCATCAGGAAGATTGCTGGAAGACAGTAAGGCTTTTCTAAAAAAGATAGGTATAAATGTTAAAGAACCTGCGAAGAGAGAACTTATATCATATGAAAATGGTTATGCCTTTTATTTTCCAAGAGCTTTTGATGTCCCTGTATACGTAGAAAATGGAGTAGACATTGGGATATGCGGAAGTGATGTTGTCCTTGAAAGAAACAATGAAGTGTATATTCCATTAGAACTACCTTTTGGTAAATGTAGAATGAGTATCATCTTACCAGAAAACAGAGAAATATCTTTTCAAAATATGGAAGGATACAAAATAGCGACCAAATACCCTGAAATTACAAAAAATTTCTTTTCTGAAAAGGGTTTAAAGGTGAAGATACTCAAGTTAAATGGAGCGGTAGAATTGGCAGCAAAAACCGGTATAGCGGATGCCATAGTAGATATTGTTGATACGGGAAACACGATAAAAGCAAACAATTTAAAAGAGTCATACAAGATAATGGATATCTCCGCAGTACTCTTGGTAAACAGGATAACCCAAAAAACAAAGTTCGATTTTATAAACGATCTAATAAATAAGGCAAAGAATTATAAAAACGGAACAAAAGAACTCTGAGCAAATTCTAGAGTCTATAAAGACGGTGCAAAAAATCGAAGGAGGGAAAATCAATGGAATTGCAGAGCTATGTTTCACAGATATTAAACGACATAAAAAACAACGGAATGCTTGCAGTAAAAAAGTATTCAAAACAATTCGATAATTATGATGGTGATTTAGAATTAAAAGTTGAAGAATGGGATATCGACGAAGTAATCCCAATGCAAGATAAAGAAATTATAGAAAGAACGATTCAAAGGTTAGAGGATTACCATCTAAAACAAAAAACAGAAGATATCTTGTATTCCAATGAATATAACTCAACCTACGGACTGATTAATAGACCCATAAACAGGATAGGTATTTATGTTCCTGGAGGTAAACCTCTACCTTCAAGTTTGTTGATGGTCGCCATTCCAGCAAAAATTGCAGGTGTAAAAGAAATGTTGATCACTTCCTCTCCAAAAGATGGGGTAATAAACCCTTACATAATTTATATAGCAAAAAAGTTAGGAATAAAAGAAATTTACAAAATTGGTGGAATTCAAGCAATAGCCGCTATGACATACGGCATAGGCATGAAGAAGGTAGATAAAATATTTGGTCCCGGAAATCAATATGTGAATGAAGCAAAACGACAGGTGTTTGGGGAAGTTGGGATAGACAGTTTGGCAGGACCATCAGAAATCTGTGTGATAGCCGATGAGACAGCAAAACCAGAATACATTCTAAACGACTTACTTTCCCAACTTGAACATGGTTATGAATCTAGAGCTTTCTTGGTCACTACTTCAAAAGAATTATACGAATATTGCGAAAGAGAAGGGATAGATAGATACCTTTTCAAAAGTATAGAAGATTGTGCTGCTAAAACTAATGAAATAGCACCTGAACACTTAGAGATAATGACAAAAGATCCTGAATCTGTACTACCACTCATACAAAATGCTGGGGCTATTTATTTGGGAGATTACACACCTGTACCGGCAGCGGATTATTTCTTGGGAGTTAACCACGTACTGCCAACGGGTGGTGCGGCACGTTTCTCCTCCGTTTTGAACTTATCAGATTTTACAAAAAAAATATCCGTTGCAAAAGTGAGTAAAGACGAGTTGTTAAAAGAGAGATACTTAGGTATAAGAATGGCGGAAATCGAGGGTATGTACCAACACAAAAAGTCTATGGAGGTGAGGAAATGAGAAGAAAAACTGACGAAACGGACATAGAAATAAATTATTCTAAGGAATTATTTGTTGATACCGGGGATCCTGTGTTAAACCATTTATTGAAAACCCTATTCTACTACATGGGAAAGAATGTAATTATCAAGGCAAAGTTCGATCTTAACCACCATTTATGGGAAGATATGGGTATAACAATCGGCCAATTTTTAAAGAATGAAGTGGAAGGCAAGAAGATAAAAAGGTTTGGAACCTCCATCCTACCAATGGACGACGCCCTTATTCTCGTTTCGATTGATATTTCAAGATCCTATACAAACATAGATATCGACATAAAAGATGCTGAAAAAGGGTTTGAATTAGGTAACTTCAAAGAATTAATTCTGGGGTTATCAAGGTATTTACAATCAACTATCCATATTAAGCAAATAAATGGTGAAAACGCTCATCATATAATTGAAGCTTCTTTCAAGGCATTGGGTAGCGCTTTAAAAACGGCCCTTGAACCAAGTGACAAACTCGAAAGTACAAATAGAGTTTACGAAGTATAGAGGTGGTAGATATGCAGAAAATAGTCATATTAAATGGTGGAGTTGGTAACTTTTCAAATGTCCAAAAAGCTGTCGGAGGCATTATTAGCAATGAAATAAATGACATAAAAAAAGGAGATAAAATCATACTACCCGGGGTAGGTTCTTTTGGAATAGTTTCAAATAACATAATTCCTCTAAAAGATTATATATTGGAACATATCGACAAAAACAAGCCTTTCTTAGGTATATGTTTAGGAATGCAACTGTTATTTGAAAGTAGCGAAGAAGGTGAAGGCACAGGACTTTCTTATTTACCTGGAAAAGTGGTTAAGTTTAAAAACATGAAAGTACCCCACATAGGTTGGAACAGTGTGGAATTTTCAAAAGATTCTCTGATTTTTCGAAGAATAGAGAATGGGAGTTTCTTCTATTTTGTACACTCTTATTACATAACAACTGAAGATCAATACACAATTTCATACACAGAATACGAAAGCAAAGGAAAAATTTGTAGATTTGCATCAAGTGTTCAAAAGGAAAATGTATTCGGAGTACAGTTCCATCCTGAAAAATCAGGCGAAAAAGGTATTAAATTATTAGAAAACTTTAAAAATCTATAACGAGGTGAAGTCTATCAACAACATAAAAATAATACCGGCAATAGACCTTATGAACAAAAAAGCGGTAAGACTCTTTAAAGGTAGCAAAAATGAAATAAAAGAATATGGAGATCCCATAGAAATAGCCAGAGAATTTTCAAAATATGTCGATCTGATTCATATTGTTGACTTAGATGGTGCCTTTGAAGGCTCTGTAAAAAACTTAGATGTTGTAAAACAAATAATCAAAAAAACCGGGTTGAAAGTTGAACTGGGTGGAGGATTAAGAACTTTTGAGAACATAAAAAATGCCTACGAAATAGGTGTTACTTATGTGATCATAGGTACGGCAGCCTTTAACTTAGAATTCTTAGAAAAAGTCACCAGTGCTTTTAACAATATAACCATTAGTTTGGATGTTGAGAGCGGAACTTTAAAAACAAAAGGTTGGTTAGAAAACTCACTAATTACCTTAGAAGATGCTTTTTCTATTTTTAAAAAATACACCAACAGATTCATATATACAGACACAAGCAAAGACGGAACTTTAGAAGGTGTTTCTTTAAACATAAAAAGATTCTGGCAAGATGAAGAAATAATATACGCCGGGGGTGTAAGTAAAAAAGAAGATTTAAAAAAATTGGAAAATATAGGTTTCGATGGGGCTATAATAGGAAAAGCTCTTTACGAAGGTAAAATCAATCTGCAGGAGTTAAGAGGTGAACGATAATGTTGACAAAAAGAATCGTAGCAGCCTTGGATATAAAAGAAGGAAGAGTCGTAAAGGGAGTACAATTTGAGAACATACGGGACGCGGGAGATCCTGTGGAACTTGCCAAAAAATATGAAAAAGATGGGGTTGATGAGATCGTATTCTTAGATATAACGGCATCTAAAGAAAAACGTAATATACTCAAAAACCTTGTTGAGGAAATTGCCAAAGAACTTTTCATACCTTTCACCGTGGGTGGTGGATTAAAAACAGTCGAACAAATGGTAGAAATAATAAAATGTGGAGCAGATAAAGTGTTCATAAATTCAGCTGCCGTTGAAAATCCAAATTTAATTAAAGAAAGTTCAAAAATAATAGGGAGCTCCAACGTAGTAGTTGCAATAGATGCAAAAAAAGACGTCGAAAGTGAAAAGTACTATGTATACACACACGGAGGAAGTAAAAAAACGGATTTAGACGCTGTTGAGTGGGCTAGAAAGTGTCAAGAGTTGGGAGCAGGGGAACTACTGGTTACTTCTATGAACACCGATGGAGTAAAAAAAGGGTATGACTTGAATTTAACCAAACAAATAGTTGACGCTGTAGAAATCCCAGTTATCGCCTCAGGTGGAGCGGGAGAAGTTAAAGATTTCATCGATGTTTTTCAAATAGGTGCAGATGCCGCTCTTGCTGCATCCATATTCCATTATGGTATCTACACTGCAAAAGACCTCAAAATCCAATTGAAGAAGGTGGGAATAAATGTTAGATTATAAACAAATAATAGACAAATTAGATTGGGAAAAAAACAATGGCCTCATACCTGTAATAGTTCAAGGTCTCGATGGTGACGTATTAACTTTAGGTTATACAGACAAAGAGGCTCTTAGTAAAACTCTACAAACAGGATATGTTCATTATTACTCAAGAAGCAAAGAAAGAATCAGAATGAAAGGAGAAACAAGCGGGAACTATCAAAAATTGAAAGAAGCGTTTGTAGATTGTGATAACGACACATTGCTCTTAAAAGTTGATCAAACAGGACCAGCTTGCCACTTAGGAACGAAAAGTTGTTTTAGAAAAATCGAACAAATTGACAAACTACCTGAATCTAATATAGATTACTCACTAGATTTTCTGAACCAATTAAAGGAAATTATAAAAGAGAGAAAAAAGAACCCAAAAGAAGGATCTTACACAACTTATCTGTTTAATGAAGGAAAGGAAAAAATCTATAAAAAGTTTGGAGAAGAAGCGGTCGAAGTTTTGGTTGCTCCAAATAGAGAAAGAACCATATATGAAACCGCCGATATGATTTATCACTTGTTGGTGTTATTAACCTACGAAGGAATAGATATAGGAGAAGTTGTTCAAGAATTAAAAAAGAGGCACTCACCAGAGGGGGGTAAGCAAAGTTGAAATTCAACCCAATTTTAGAAAGTTTTGAGGAATATAAACCTTCTAATATTAATATCAATGAAGGATTCATAGATCTCAGCAAAAATGAAAATCCATTCGATCTTTCTTTAGATCTTAAAAAGATCTTTTTCCAAAAGATAACAGAAACAAACATAAATCGGTATCCCGAATTAACCGCTGACAACATCAGACAAAAAATAGCGACTTTCTTAAACTCATATTTTTCAAAATATAATATAGATCTTGACATAAACAACATAGTGGTAGGAAATGGCAGCGATGAGATGATTTCTTACTTGGTTAAAATCTTTTCTGGAACCGAGGTAATAGTTTGTCCACCTACATTTGAAATGTACGAATTTTATTCTCTACTCAACGGCTTTTCAGTAAAAAAAATCCCTTTGAACACCAATTACGAAATAAAAGACATAGATAAATCCGTAAATGATCAAACGGGTATGATATTCATCTGTTCGCCAAATAACCCTACTGGAAATTTACAACCCCAAAAAGAGATCTTAAAAGCTTTAAAAACAGGGGTCCCTGTAATTGTTGACGAAGCATATGCAGATTTCTCAAAAATAAGCATGATACAACATTTAAAAGACTACCCAAATCTTATAATATTAAAAACATTTTCCAAAGCGTTTGGATTGGCAGGTATCAGAGCAGGTATCTTAATAGCCAATGAAGAAATAGTTAAACAAATAATGAAAATAAAATCCCCCTACAGTTTCAACGTATTAACTGAAAAGATGGTGGAAACCATAATAGAAAATTACGATCCTGTTTTAGAAAAAATTGATTACATTATCGAAGAAAGAAATAAACTTTCAAAAGAGTTTGGACGAGTCGCCTTAAAAAGTGATGCTAATTTTGTACTTCTGGATTTTGATAAAATAGAAGGCTTAACAGCTAAAGATGTTTACAACTACTTTTTAGAAAATAAAATTCTTTTGAGAAAATACTCTGGGACTTTAGAAAATAAAATTCGAGTAACCGTTGGAACCAAAGAAGAAAATCAAAAGTTTCTATCGCTTTTTAAAGAATTAGTCAACAATTTTGATAAACAGATTAAGTCTTATGAACGTTAAAAAGCAATAATAACAAGAAGAATATCCCTATAGCGAAAATAGCACCAGAAAAATAAACTATATTCACTCCACCAAAAGTGTATAAAAAGCCCATTATTATAGGACCTAATGTTTGTCCTAGTCTCAAAATCATTCCATTTAATGACATTAAGGCTCCTCTGTACTCAGAAGGAGCCAATTCTGCTATCATAGTCTGAATTGATGGGACGTTTATACCATGTCCTATTCCAAATATAATTATCGGTATCAGCAACTGCCATGCCTTTTGCATAAAAGGTGTCAAAATAAGAGATAAAGTATAAAACAAATAAGAAAATATCAATAAATTTTTAACGTTAAATTTATTCCCCAACTTTCCGAGTTGCGATGAACCTAAAGCGGTTGTAAAAGACATCCCAGACATTAAAAGTCCTGCAAGAAAAGGAGACAATCCAAAGTTGTGACTTGCTAAAAATGGAAAATAAGACAAATGGACTCCATAAAGGATAATGAAAGTTGAAAGGCCACCTATAAAAAGTAAGATAATTTTTGCATTCCTTACGGATCTTATAAGGTTAAAAAAGTAATCTTTTATGCTTTCGTTGTTCCTTACACTTTTATCTTCTAACAAAAATAATGCCAAAAGCCCAATTGGAATGGCTAAAACCGGAAGAAAAAATGGGAAGTTCCATCCTAAAAGTGAAAGTGCACCACCAATGGATGGATAAACCGCAGTTCCGATATTCAAAACACTAGCGTTGTATCCCATAGCCTTAACTCTATCTTCCCCATAAAATAGGTCACCTATAATAGTGACATTCAAAGCCCCTAAAGAAGCTGCACCCATACCCTGAAAGAATCTTAAAAATAGCAAAATTGAGAAATTTTTAGAAAATCCACATAAAAAACCAGCGATCCCAAACAACAATAGAGAGGGTATCAAAATCTTTTTTCTTCCGTATCTATCCGCTAAAATCCCGAATATAGGAGTTAGTATAACACCTGGTAACGTAAAAAAAGTTATTAGCAAGCCTACTTGTGATTCAGATATTCCAAATTCTTCTATGAGAACAGGAAAAATGGGAGAAATGCTTGAAACCCCCAAAACTGCCATCAAAGTTACACCGAAAACTATTAGTAAATTTTTATTCCAAAAAACTGATTTCTTTTTTTGCTCCAACTGTGATCCTTCCTTGATTTTCTTTAAAGTGTGATTTCTGAGAACGAAATAGTCCATTCAAAAATGGAAAAAGGGCATAGAGCCCTTTTTTTACTTTGCCAATTTTAAGATATTTAGAACATCTTCCTTGTAAAGTTTTACAAAATTACCCACAGGTCCTCTTTCCGTAGCCTTTTGCGCCATTTCTTCGAATCTGTCATCGGGAACTTTCAATTCCTTCAAAGTGATTGGTAATTTTAAATCCTCTTTGTAATATTTTTCAAGCCTATTAATACCCTCTAAAGCGGTTTTTTCTAAGTTAAAGAAATCAGCTTCGACGTTCCAAACATTTACAGCATACCTAGCAAACCTGTTTAAATCGTGCCTATAAACATATTTCATCCATGCAGGGAATAAAACAGCCAAACCTGCTCCATGGGCAACGTCGTAAATGCCACTCACTTCATGTTCTATATCATGGGTTGCCCAGTCTTCTTCCCTTCCATTTCCTAATAAACCGTTATGCGCAACGGTACCAGCCCACATGATTTCAGCTCTGACATCGTAATTGTAAGGATCTTTAAGGGCTAAAGGTGCATTGTGAATTATAGTTCTCATTGTAGCTTCGCTCAATCTATCGGTTAACTCAACATGCTGGGTGTTGGTGAAGTACCTTTCCATTACATGAGTTAACATATCCACCGTTCCTACGGCTGTTTGAAAAGGTGGAAGTGTATAAGTCAGTTCAGGATTCATTATTGCAAAAACCGGTCTTAAAATATCGTAATTTATTGCTCTTTTATACCATCCCTCTTCATTTGTAATAACCGACCCCATACTAGCTTCACTACCCGCAGCAGGGATGGTTAGAATGACACCCACGGGAAGCGCTTCTTTCAAAGTTCCCTTCCCTTCATATAATTCCCATACGTCTCCCTCATACTTCATTCCTGCTGCTATAGCCTTTGAAGAATCTATTACACTTCCTCCACCAACAGCTAATATAAAATTAATATTTTCTTTTTTACATATTTCAATACCCTTTCTTACCAAACTTAATCTGGGATTGGGCTGAACGCCACCCAACTCAACAAACTCAACCCCTGCTTTTTTCAAAGATTTTACCACTTTATCATACAAACCTGTTTTTTTAATACTTCCTTGCCCATAGTGAAATAAAATTTTATTGGAGTACTTTTTTACCACTTCTCCAACTTTTTCCTCGGTTTTTTTCCCGAAGATTATTCGTGTAGGACTTACAAATTCAAAATTTAACATAACGCAACCTCCTCTTTTTTTTATTTTTTAATGTCTTTAATTTAAATTTTACGTTAGACTTTTTCGCCCTGGCTTACGCCTCTCAGCTTTTTGTTTGTAACTGAGGCCCATTAACACATTCTATTTATCACGAGCCCCCTGTCTCTACGAGAGGTGAGGAGATGACTCTTTCACTTTATCTACGTTGATTTCAAAAAGATAGTTTATTACCTCTTGTACGGTTGTAATTTTATCGATTTTGTAACCGTATTGTCCGCTAAAAACAAATCCGTCATCTAAATTCCCTTTTGCTGCGTTAAGCAGAGCTTGGGCAATACAATAAGGAGCATCAACAAAATTACACGTTTTAATACAGTGATAAGGACATTTGAACGGCTTTTTAATTCCTCTTGAAACATCTTCTATAAATTTGTTTTTGATAGCTCTTCCCGGAAGGCCTACGGGACTTTCAATTATTACTATATCTTCTTCTTTGGCATTTATCAAAGCCTCTTTAAATTTTATATCGGCATCACACTCTTGAGTGGCTATAAAAGGAGTTCCTACTTGTATCCCCTTCGCCCCCAACGAAAATATTTCTTTCACTTTTTCGGGTGTGTTGATACCTCCCGCAGCTATTACAGGTACTTCTTTGTTATATTCTTTTTTAATTTCCTCACAGAAACTTACTATCTGAGGAACGGTAACTTCGAGTTGAAATTCGGGATTTTCAAGGTTAATCTTTTTAAATCCCAAATGTCCTCCAGCTTTTGGACCTTCCACTATAAAAGCATCAGGAATATACTTATATTTCATCCACCATTTTTTGAATATCACCTGGGCAGCTTTTAAAGAAGAAACTATAGGAACTAACCTTGTTTTAGAATTTTTATCTAGAAATTCAGGCAAATTTAAAGGTAACCCCGCTCCAGATATTATTAAATCTATTTCTTCTTTTATTGCTGTTTTCACAAGCTCTTTATAATCAGTCAAAACGGTCATTATATTAACGCCAACTATTCCCTTTGTCTTTTCTCTTGCCTTTCTAATAACCTTTTTAAGGCCTTCTATATTCGCTTCTTTCACTTTTCTCGTTTGAGGATTTTCAATTAACCCAATTCCTGCAGTACCTATTACTCCAATCCCTCCAGCGTTTGCTACCGCTGAAGCCAAATTATCAAGAGATATACCAACAGACATACCTCCTTGGATTATTGGTAGCTTCGGAACTAAACCATTGATGTTTAAAATATTTATAAGATTCACTCTCCCTTTTTGTCTTCTACACTGCTTTTAGTTGCTTTAGCGCCCCTTTGTCTCACTCCCCACCCATTTAATTACTCATTTTAATTATATCATAAAAGAACTTTATGTGAAAAAATAAGTTTGTTTTCAAAAAATATTAGTTGTGGTATAATAACCAATGCACATAGGTATATTGACTTTCAGAACTTCAATTTTAGCTAACATTCACAAAAGTCATCAAAGGAGAATATCATTTGAAGAAAACATTAAATGAAGAAGCTTTTCAAATTAATTCAAAAAGAGAAAAATTAGCCGCAAATGCTTCGTGGATGGGAATAATAATAAACGGTGCCCTTGCTTTTTTTAAATTAGTTATCTCTTTCATTACCGGAAGTATGGCGATTTTAGCTGATGGAATAGATACAACTACAGATATAATAACTTCTATACTAACTTTAATTGCATCAAAAATTTCAAGTAAGCCCGCTGATGAGAGCCATCCTTTTGGCCATGAACGAGCTGAAACAATAGTTACCAAGGTTTTATCTTTAGTGATTATTTACGCCGGTTTTCAAGTTCTCATAGGTGCCATTCAAAGTATAATAAGCCACAATTTTTCAATTTACAGACCTTATTTAGTGCTATGGATTTCTTTGATTTCGATAGTTACCAAATATTTTTTATATAAATATAAATTCTCCGTCGGAAATAAAATAAGAAGTTCTTCTTTAGTGGCTGATGCCTTAAATATGAGAAATGACATTTTAACTTCTTTGTCTGTTTTAATTGGGATCATATTTTATCTTACGTTAAACATAATGTGGGTGGATCCGTTGGTGGCGATTATAGTATCCGTCTTCATATTCAGAGTTGGAATAAAGATGTTTGTAGAAACCTCAGATGAGTTCATGGGTAGTTCAAAAGAGTTAGGAGAAATTTACTATAATACTTTAGAAGCTGTTGAAAAAGTTAACAAAGCCAATAATCCTCATAAAATTAGGGTGAGAAAAGCTGGATATGTTTATTTCGTCGAACTTCATATCGAAGTCGATGAAGAAATGAGCGTAAAAGAAGCCAATGAAATAGCATCGCAAGTTGAAAAGGAATTAAAGAAAATAAATCCTTACATAAAAGATGTGATAATCCACGTAGAACCTTTAGGGAACAAAGAGGAAGAAGAATTTGGATTCGATAAAAATTCTATTAAAAGGATTTTTGATAAATAAGTGGAGGTGTAACGTTTTGATCGGTGATTTTGTAGATGAAGTGAATATCAAAGTGATTGCTGGAAAAGGAGGCGATGGAGCTGTAAGCTTTAGAAGAGAAAAATACGTAGAAAAGGGCGGGCCAGATGGCGGAGACGGAGGAGATGGTGGTTCGATTATCATCAAATCAACCCTCAATAAAAATACATTGGTAGATTTTAAATACAAGAAAATTTTTAGGGCAGAAAACGGGGAAAACGGTAAAAATAAAAAGAAAGCTGGAAAAGCCGGAGAAGATGTTTTGATTGAGGTACCCGTAGGTACGTGTGTCTATGACCTTGAAACCAACGAATTACTTTCAGATTTAAAAGCTCCACAGCAATATTTGATTGTTGCTCGGGGGGGTAAAGGCGGCAGAGGAAATGCGAGATTTGCAACTTCAACTCTACAGGTTCCTAAAATCGCAGAAAAAGGTGTGGAAGGTGAATCTAAAAATCTAAAGCTCGTCTTAAAGATTGTAGCAGATGTCGGCTTGATTGGTTATCCTAACGTGGGTAAATCTACATTAATTTCAAGAATTTCAAACGCCAAAGTGGAAATCGCTGATTACCCTTTTACAACTATTGTTCCAAATTTAGGCGTGGTAAAAGTTGACACAGGTTATTCTTTCGTGGTAGCTGATATCCCTGGACTTATAGAGGGAGCACATTTGGGAAAAGGTTTAGGGGATCAATTTCTAAGGCATATTGAAAGATGTTCTATTTTGGTACATCTTATAGATATATCTTGTTTTGAAAGAGATGACCCGGTAGAGGATTATATACTCATTAGAAAAGAATTAGAGGCTTTTTCTCATATTCTTTCGAAAAAGAAAGAGATTATTGTTGCAAATAAGATAGATGCCATAGAGAAAGACACCCTTGAAAAAAGATTAGCAGATTTCAAAAATAGATCGGGTAAAGATATTTTCCCTATTTCTGCTTATACTGGTGAAAACATTCAAGAGCTCATAACTATGGTATGGAATCATATAAGTAAAGAAAAAATTGAGCAACAAAAGTTTTTCCAAAAAAGGTTGAAATCCACTGTGACAGAAAAAATAAAAATACAACCCGTCAGCTATGAACCTGATCCTTTTATAAAAATCAACGTTATAAAATGGGATAACGAAACGTTTGAAATAGTTGGAGATGGTATCGAAAAGTTGTTAACTAGATACGATATCAACCAAAAGGATTCTCGTCTGTTAATTTTAAATACATTAGAGAAAAATGGATTGAATAAAATTTTAACAGATGCGGGAGTTAAAGAAGGAGATACGGTGTACATTGGAAATTTTGCTTTTGAATATATACCATAAGAAAAGGTGTTTGTCATGTTAATGCTTTTTGGCGGTAGTTTTAACCCTCCTCATATAGGTCATAGAATAATCGCTGAAATAGCTTATGATGAATTCAAACCTGAAAGGTTTTTAATAGTACCGTCTAAAAATCCCCCACACAAGAGCATAGATTTCATAGCAAATTTCGATAAGAGGTTTTCTTGGTGTGAGAGGGTTTTTTTTGAGTATTATTTCGAAGTAAGCGACATAGAAAGCAAACTACCTTCACCATCATACACAATCAGGACCATAGAGTATTTAATGAATTTTGATAAAAATATTTATCTTTTGATCGGCGAAGACTCCTTTAAAAACTTTCACAAATGGTATAAATGGGAAGAAATAGTAAAAAAAGTAAAACTAGTAGTTTATCCCAGATATTTCGAAGAAAAAAGTCCCTACAGCGTAGATTTTGAGTATATAAAATTGGAAAGTCCTATTGTTGAAATTTCATCCACTGAAATCAGACAAAGGATCAAAAAGGGGAAAACTGTTAAAGGTTTGATAGATGATAAAATAATAGAAGAAGTTTTAAAAGAGTATAATTAAAATCAATTTTTATGCCGCTAAAGGGGGATAGAAATGTCGTCTTATATAGCTACAAGCGCTAAAATTGACGCTAACGTTAAAATAGGTTACAATGCAATAATTGAAGAAGATGTCGTTATTCAAAAAGGTACTATCATTGGAAACAATGTAATAATAAAAGAAGGCAGTATTATTGGAGAAAACTGTACAATATCGGATAATTGTATAATAGGTAAATCGCCTCTTAAAGCTAAAAATTCTGCCACTACTGAAACAAAAGATCTTTCTCCTTTAATTTTGGGCAATAATGTAATCGTAGGAGCATGTTGCCTCTTATATAAAGGTACTAAAATATCAAATGATGTTTTTATTGGAGATTTAGCGAGTATAAGAGAAGATGTGGAAATCGGAGAACATACTATCATCGGAAAAGGAGCAACAATAGAAAATAAAAGTAAAATAGGTAGCTACGTAAAGATAGAAACAGAGGCTTACATTACAGCCATATCTACAATAGAAGATTATTGCTTCATAGCTCCGGAAGTTACCTTTACCAACGATCAATTTTTGGGAAGAACAGAGAAGAGAAAAGCGCTTTTCAAAGGTCCTACTATCAAAAAAGGGGCAAGAATAGGGGCCAACGCAACAATATTACCAGGAATAATAATTGGAGAAGATGCTTTGGTTGGTGCGGGGAGTGTGGTTACTAAAAATTTAGAACCAAAAAAAATATACGTTGGCGTTCCCGCGAGGGAAATTCGAAACGTACCAAACGAGGAATTGCTGGAAAATCAAACTTATTTTCACCCCTAAAATCCCTATCAAATGAGTTTTATAAACATATGGCCGGTAAGAAAAACCCGGCCAATTTTTTATGTTTTCTCTATTTCTTCCAACTGTTTTTCTATTTGCTCTAACTCTTGGTTAATCCTTTCCCATTCTTTTTCAAGAGATTCATCATGTTCATGAGGGCCCATGTACTTTTCTATAGATTTTTTCTGTGCCTCTAAAGTTTTCTTCTTTTTCATTAATTCTTCTCTTAAATTTTCTTTTCCGGCCATTATGTTCCACCCCCTTTATTTATTATATATTAGCTTTAGAAAGCAGTCTTAATTGAAGAGTGTTTGCTTCTCCCTCAATTTTTTCAATTTGACTGTTAATGTCTCTTAGAAAATCTTCGTCTTTAATCGATGGAAGATTTATTTTTACATTGTATAATCCACCCTCAACAGCTGCTTTAGCCATTACAAGGGAAATAGCTGCGTCACTTTTAGCCATTTTATAACCTTTTTCTATTGTAACCCCCGAAAGTTCCATGACTTCCAACGCATCTTTGGCTATTTGTAGAGGAACAAGTGTGGCTTTTTTTGTCTTTTCTTGGATTTTTTCATTTCTAGCTTTTTTCTCTTCTTCAGTACTTTTTGGAAGTTTTAAGGCATCGATTACTTCATTAAAAGCTTCGGCATCTTCTTCCATGAGCTGAAGAAATTTGTCTCTGTACTCCTCCAATTTTACTTTCAAATTTTTCATTTCTTCTTCAACTTCTTCGTACTTTTTTTTGCCGATAGTTAAATTTGCTACCATGCATCCCAAACTAGCTGCTATAGAACCCGCTAGCGCCGCTGCACTTCCACCCCCGGGAGCTGGTTCGTTGGACGAAAGCTTTTCTAAAAATTCTTTTAAACTCATATCAGATAACAAATTAACTCCTCCTTTTTTGTGATATTTAACACAATACATATATAAATTCCCCTTAAAAATGCTGCTCTTTGTTATCTATTTTATCAAAAGTGATTTAAAAAACAATATATACCATTTGGAAGAAATATCCTTCTAATTGTTTCTAAAGTCGTTTAATTGCTCCTAATCACATTTAATTGTTATTTTTAAAACTTATTTTTTCGAATAGAAAATGATATAATAAAATGGGGTAGTATGTTATAACTAAAATCTCACAACACTTCGGAGGTGAAACAGTGGGTAGTCTATGGATTTTGGCAATAGTTCCTATTATCGCTTTAATTTTTGCTAGTGTTAACTTTAGACAGGTCGTTGTATTAGATGAAGGTACGGAGAGGATGCAACACATTGCAAAGGCTATTAGAATTGGTGCTTCCGCCTTTGTTAACCATGAGCTTAAAGTATTATCAATTTATGGTATATTTATCGCTCTAGCTTTAGGTATCGTGGTAGAATGGTATGTTGGAGTCGCTTTTGTAATGGGAGCTTTTATGAGTGCCCTTGCTGGATACATAGGTATGAAAATAGCTACTTACGCTAACGTCAGAGTTAGCAATAAGGCTCGAACAGAGAAAAGTGTAGGAAAAACTTTGAAAGTTGCATTTCAAGGCGGAAGCGTTATGGGACTCAGCGTTTCTGGATTGGCTCTATTAGGTTTATTTTTAGTATACATTATTTTTGGAAATTGGCTGGGACAGCTTTCTGCAGAAAATTTGGTAATAAAAGTCAACTGGTTGGGAATAAATTACATTCCTTTCACCATGACTGTTTCAGGATACGCTCTTGGATGCTCAATAATCGCTATGTTTGATAGGGTTGGAGGAGGAGTTTACACAAAAGCTGCAGACATGGGAGCAGATTTAGTTGGAAAAACAGAATTAGCTCTACCGGAAGATGATGCACGAAATCCCGCGACTATCGCTGATAACGTCGGAGATAACGTTGGAGATGTTGCAGGACTTGGGGCTGATTTGTTGGAAAGTTATGTAGGTGCCGTAATTTCATCTATAGTTCTAATATTGTATTCTCATTTCCTTTTGGGACCTCAAAACCTTTCTTATGATGCAACTATGAGATTAACTTACTATCCGATACTTTTTATATCGCTAGGATTAATTTCTTCGATGATTGGGATATTGTATATAATCTTAAAAAAGCCTTCCGATGATCCTCATAGAGATTTAAATATCTCTTTGATGACATCGGCATTTTTAACTTTAATTATAACCTTTTTCCTTAGCTTTTTCTATTTGGGAGGCATTAGTGCTACAGAATTTCAAAATATCGGCTTCAGATTGGGATACTTCTCACCTTGGTTGGCAGCTGTCATCGGTATAATAGATGGTATTTTCATGGGGCTTATAGCAGAATATTACACCAATGATGCATACCATCCTACAAAGGAATTGAGCGAATTTGCCAAAGGTGGTCCGGCTATTGTAATTACAAAGGGATTAGCATTAGGAATGGAAAGCGTTCTGTTGCCTGTTTTCCTTTTGATGTTAGGAATCCTTGTATCCTTTGAAATAGCAGGATTGTATGGGGTAGCAATGGCCGCTATGGGTATGCTTTCTTTCGTTGCAGCAACGGTTTCAGTTGACTCGTACGGTCCAATCGCAGATAATGCTGGTGGGATAAGCGAAATGTCAAAATTGCCGCCAGAGGTTAGAGAGATAACCGATAAACTAGACTCCGTGGGGAACACAACAGCTGCTATAGGTAAAGGTTTTGCTATCGGTTCCGCTGCCTTAGCGGCATTAGCTCTCTTTGCATCTTTTATTTATTCTCAAGCCGGTCCTGGAGATGGAGGAGTAGGACATTTAGAAAATATCTTGATCTTGAACATGATAGATTCTAGAACAATAGCTGGAGCTATTTTTGGTGCTGCACTACCTTTCTTTTTTAGTTCTTTTCTAATAAATGCCGTAGTAAATGCAGCTAACAAGATGGTTGATGAGGTAAGAAGACAGTTTAAAGAAATACCTGGATTGATGGAGGGAACGACAGACCCCGATTACGAAAGATGTATCAGGATTAGTAGTGAAGGTTCGCTAAGTCAAATAAAATTCCCTGCCCTCATTGCGACATTAACGCCTATAATTTCTGGATTTTTACTCGGGCCAAACTTTGTAGGAGGACTTTTAATAGGTACTACTCTTAGTGGTGTTATGTTAGCAATATTTTCTGCCAATTCTGGAGGTGCTTGGGATAACGCTAAAAAGAGAATAGAAGCCGGGGGCGTCGAAGGAGAAGGAAAAGGTACGGATGCCCATAAGGCAACAGTCGTGGGGGATACAGTTGGAGATCCTTTGAAAGACACTGTTGGTCCTTCTTTGGATATACTAATCAAGATTATGTCGGTAACGGCGCTTATAACTGTTTCAATCTTTAAAGTGTATCATCTCTTTTGAAAACAAAATCCCGAGGTCATTTAATGTACAGCCTCGGGATTTTTATTCTTTATGATTAAATTCTTAATCCACCATCTATCCTTATAACTTGTCCCGTTATAAAGGAAGAATCATCACTGGCTAAAAATACGGCTAAGTTGGCTATATCTTGAGGTTCTCCCAATCGTTTTAAACACGTATTTTCTACAACATACTCTATCAATTCTTTTTTTAAACTTTCTGTCATTCCTGTTCTAACAAATCCTGGTGCTATGGCGTTTACTCTGATATTTTCTCCTTTCATTGTAAGTTCTTTCGCCCAAGATTTTGTCATTCCTATTATACCTGCTTTTGCTGCTGAATAATTAGTTTGGCCAATGTTACCTTCAATACCTACAACGCTTGCCATGCTTATGATATTGCCAAACTTTTGTTTTCTCATTATCTTTGCAACTGCTTTTGTCATTATAAATGTTCCTTTTAAATTTACTTGTATTACTTTATCAAAATCCTCTTCTTTCATGATAATCAAGAAGTTATCTTTTGCCATTCCGGCATTGTTTACTAATATGTCTATTTTTTGGTATCTGTTATATATCTGAGTCACAATTTCACTAACAGTACTAAAATCAGTTATATCTGCTTTGTAATAAATGAACCTATCTTCTGGAAAATCACTTTTTTCGTTTTCTTCTATTTGAGGTCTTTCATCTACAGCGATCGCTATTACGGTGGCTCCTTCTTTTATGAAATTCCTTGATATTTCTTTTCCTATTCCTCTAGAGCCACCTGTTACGATTGCAATCTTTTGATTTAATTTCAAAGGGAACACCCCCGATTTTTTATATATTAAGTAGTTTAACGTTTTTATTTATTTGTTTAATAAATTTTGTGAGCACTTTTGTTGGTCCAATTTCAACAAATTCATCCACACCGTTTTTTACACATTCCTCAACACATTCTATCCACCTAACAGGTGAAGTTATTTGCTTTATTACATTTTCCTTTATGATATCAGGATCAGTTTCAAACTTTGCCGTTACATTCTGAACAATGGGAACCGTTGGCTTTTTGCATTCTATATGCTCAATTCTTCTTCTTAACCTTTCTTCTGCATCTTTTAGAAATTTCGAATGAAACGGACCGCTTACATTCAACGGAACAACCTTTCTGGCTCCTTCTTCCTTGAGCTTTTCCATAGAGATCAAAAGTTCTTCCATTTCCCCACTTATTACAACTTGTGAGGGAGAATTGTAATTGGCTATTTGGACGTTTGGATAATTGGATAAAACTTTTTCAATCTCATTTAAATCCATACCTATTACCGCTGCCATACCGCCTTTTCCTGGTTCAAAGGCTTCACTCATGTACAATCCCCTATAATAAACCGCTTCAATTGCTTCTTCAAAATCGATCATTTTTGCGGCTAAAAGTGCTGTCCATTCTCCTAAAGAATGACCAGCTACCACATCAGGTTTGAGGCCTTCTTCTAAAGCATTCAAATATTTCATATAGCTAATTGTGAGTATAGCGACTTGGGCATTTTGGGTTAAGGTAAGCTCTTTTTCATCAGTCCCAAATATTATACTTTTTATGTCCAATCCAATCTTATTTTTTACTTTATCAAAATACAATTCATATTCAGGCTTTTTTTCCAATATATCCTTTCCCATACCCAGGTATTGGGATCCTTGTCCTGTAAAAACAAAACATCGCAAAACTTATCTCCTCCTTTCATCGACATTATTTTCTAAGTCATAATTTTTCAAAATATACGACATTACATCTTCAATAACATCGTTAACACTTTTTATTTCATCGATCAAACCAGCGGATTGCCCTGCCATGAAAGACCCACTTTCTTCATCACCATACAAGAAAGCCTTCATAAGGCTACCTACCAAAGCTTCTTCGGCTTCTTCAGGAGATGATGATTCTAACTTCGCTATTTTTTTACCGAATTTTGTTTTTATTATGCGAGCTGGATGACCCATTTTCTGACCTGTAATTATAGTGTCCCTAATACCCGCATTTATTATTTTTTCTTTGTAATTTTCATGGGCTTCACATTCATATGTAGCTATAAAACGAGTTCCCATCTGAATACCTTCTGCTCCCAAGGATAAAGCTGCAACCGCACCAGGCCCGTTAGCAATTCCACCGGCTGCTATTACAGGAACCGACAAAATGCTAGAAAGCTTTGGAACTAAAACCATGGTAGTTACATCTCCGATGTGTCCACCACATTCCATACCTTCACCTATTATAGCTTCCGCCCCTGCATTTTCTAACCTCAAAGCTAGATTTTCTGAGGAAACTACCGCTAAGGTTGTTATCCCATTTTCTCTAAGCATAGGAATATATTTGCTAGAATTTCCAGCCCCCAAAATAGCAACCGGAACTTTTTCTTGAATTATGAGATCTATGACTTCGTCTATATGAGGATTAAGCATGATAACGTTCACGGCAAAAGGTTTATCGGTCATTTCTCTGATTGAATCAATCTGTTTCTTTAAAAGTTTTGCATCCATGTTTCCAGAACCTATAGTTCCTAATCCGCCAGCATTAGAAACAGCTGCAGCCAATTTTGCAGTACCCACCCATGCCATTCCGCCTTCTAATATGGGATATTTGATTTTCAATAAGTCAGTAACTCTATTTTTTACTGGTTCCAAATCAGCACCTCCATCTTCAACTCTTTTTGATACCTACCATTATTTCTGCTTGGGCACATACCTGTCCTTCAACAGTAGCTATTCCCTTTAATTTGAACATGTTTGCTTTCCTCTGTAGAATCTCTAAATCGTATATCAGCTTGTCTCCAGGTCTTGCTTCTTTTTTAAATCGTGCCTTATCTATACCTGTAAATAAAGGAATTACATTCTCATCCATATCTTTCATAAGCAATAACCCGGCGGTTTGAGCCATACCCTCAACTATGAGTACTCCCGGCATTATGGGATAATTTGGGAAATGGCCTTGAAAAAAAGGTTCGTTAATACTCACGTTTTTAAACGCCTTGATCTTTTCTTCGTTTAACTCTAATACCCCATCAACAAGCAAAAAAGGATAGCGATGGGGCAATATTTTCATTATTTCCTCTATATTCATAATTTTTCACTCCCATGTAGTTACTATTCCACCGGAATCAGGTCCTAAATGCATACCTATTATTATGTCCATCGGTTCAAAGATGATCTTTTCCCTCGGGACTCCCAATTTAACTACTTCATCCAACAAATCGCCACCTAATTTCAAGCTCCCTGTATGTTCAACGGTTATATTCTTTAACTCTCCTTTGCCTTTTTCTTCCATTGCCAATGTGCTAAGCTCTTTAATTATTTTATTGTATCCTCTAATTCTTTTAACGGGCAATATTTCACCATTATCTAGTTTTAACAATGGCTTAATGTTTAACATACTACCCACAAAGGCGGTTGCTTTCCCTATTCTTCCACCTTTTGCAAGATAATTTAAACTTCCTACGGTAAAATATACATTTACTTTTTCTTGAAAATGTTCCACGAAACTTTTCAAATCTTCTATACTATAATCTCCTGAGTCTATAAGTTTTTTTAATTCTAGTACTAAATAACCTAATCCCCATGTCGCTTCATAACTTTCCACTATATGGATCCTTTTTTCATCGAGATTTTGAGCAGCTATCCTAGCAGAATTATACGTGCCACTCAGTTTTCCTGAAAGATGGACAGATATTAACTCATCGTAATCTTTCAACATTTTTTTATATACTTCTTCAAAATCTTGAGGCGTGGGCTGTGAAGTGGCAGGTATATAGTCAGATGTTTTTAAAAACTCATAGAAGTCGTCTACATCAATATCCACAGCTCTTTCAAACTTATCTTTCCACTTTACATACAAAGAAACGCAACCTATCCCCATTTCTTCTAATTGTTTTGGATCAATGTCACAGGTATTATCGGTTACTATTCCTATTTTAGGCATAATTGTGCCCCCTTTTATGATTTAACAAAAATTAAAGACGCATTGTGTCCTCCAAACCCAAAGGAGTTCTTTAAAATTACGTCCACTTTAGCGTCTTGAGTCTCTCTTGGGATATTAAGTGTTTTCATCTCTTCATCGGGCTCTTCTAAATTTGGCATTCCATGAACAAAATGATTATGGCTTTCTATAACTGAAGCTATTAATTCAATTGCACCAGCAGCTCCCAAAGTATGTCCTATTAAAGTTTTAGTTGATTGTAAATACGGCTTATCGGCAAATTCGCCGAATATTTTTTTAATAGCTTTTACTTCTGAATTATCACCAACAGGAGTACTAGTGGCATGACAATTTATAAGATCCACCTTCGAAGGATCTAATTCAGCCATTTTTAAGGCGTTCTTTATTGCCCTTGCAGCACCTTCACCTTCTGGATCAGATTGACTAATATGGTAAGCATCACCTGTCATTCCATATCCTGCTATATATCCATAAATCTTTGCTCCTCTTGCCTTTGCATGTTCTTCTGATTCTAAAACTAATATACCAGCTCCTTCTCCCATAACAAACCCATCTCTATCTTTGTCAAAAGGTCTTGATGCTTTTTGTGGTTCATCATTTCTTTGAGAAAGAGCCATCATATTAGCAAAAGCCGCTATTGGCATAGGATCAATAACCGCCTCGGAACCTCCAGTTATGGCCACATCAACTTCTCCATTCCTTACCAACATCACAGAACTTATTATTGAATGGACAGCTGAAGCACAAGCGCTAACCGTAGTAAAATTTGGTCCCTTTAATTTATGCTTTATAGAAACAACTCCACTTGCCATATCGGCAATCATCATTGGTATTAAAAAAGGGCTAACATACTTCGGACCTTTTTCGTTCATGACTCCAAACTCATGATACAACGTTTTAAAACCACCTATCCCCGAACCTATTATTACTGCAGCATTTTCTCTCCAATCTTCATCTTGAGACAACCCGGCATCTTCAATAGCCTCATCTGAGGCAGCAATAGCTAATTGCAAAAACCTATCATAACGTTTGGCTGTTTTTCTATCCAGATACTCTTGAGGGTCAAAATCTTTTATTTCAGCAGCTATTTTAACTTTATGATCCGAGGGATCAAACTGAGTTATTTTATCTATGCCGCTTCTCATTTCTTTTAAACTTTCTAAAAATCCTTGTGTGTTTTTTGCTATTGAGTTTACTGTTCCCATTCCAGTTATTACGACTTTATGCATCCACATACCTCCTGCCTGTAATTTTATTGATTTGTTAAAGTTCTTATGATAGATTTATGACAAGGATGAAGAAGCCAACATCTTTTTTGTTACTTCTATGTAATACTCATATATTTGTTGAGGTTTCAACCCCGCCCATTTTTGATATAATGTCTCTCGAAGGCTTACTTGCTGAACCATTCCAGTTATCTCACTCCACAAAACCATTGCAATCTTTATAGGTTCTAATCTTTCGTCTATTGAACCATCTTTTATTCCTTCTTCAACCGAGCTAACTAATAACTTAAAAATCTCTTCACTCTTTTCATATGCCTTCTTCACATGGGGATCTTTATCATCGAAATGAACTTCCAACGTTTCATAATTCAATATCAATTTATAATAATCGACATATTCAAGGCTGAAAGACACGTATGTTTCTCCCATTGATACAACCTTTTCAAAACCGTTTTTACAAGAGGAAAAGTTTTTAATAATTGAGGCGAGTAAAGTAGATAATGCCCTTTCAACAGAGGTAAAATATAGATCTTTTTTGCTTGAAAAGTACAAATACAACGTCCCCTTTGCAAGATTAGCTCTTTTTGCAATTTCGGTCATTGTAGCTTCCTCATAACCTTTTTCCACAAAAATTTTTTCTGCTACATTCATTATTAAATTCATCTTTTCCTCTTTATTTTTCTTCTCCAAACTATTTCGCCTCATACTAATAAAATAAAAATGACCAAAGGTCATCGCTTTCATAAGATTATACCACAACCAAAAATGTATTTCAAGTTTTTTTGTTCTTCTTCAAAAAGATTGAAAGATATTATGATATTATTTCAAAGATATCGAATTATGATTTACTTCGTTAGCTTTCTTAGAAAACAGCTTTATGGTATAATTACACTACAAGAATATCTTGATGAAAATTTCAAAAACCTTTAAAACTATTTGACATCCTAGGAGGAGCGTTTTGAGACAAAAATTAGTTGTGTTGTCATTTTTTATTATTTTTACGTTATCGAACTTCGCAACAGTTTTTGATGATTTTGTTTACTACGTAGATCTTCAAACAATGTATGAATCAGATGACCCATATTTAAAGACACTTGGAGGTTTGTTGAAGCGATGGGAAACGGGTTTACCAATGTACGTAGATAATTTACAACTTTCAGATCTTACGTTGTTTCCTGATGATGAGACAACCTTAAAGATATTAAAAGACTTGGACCCTTATGTTTACCTTGAACCCACCGAATTGTTTGAAGAAGCCTTAGAAGAATACCCCAATTCAATAATAATAAATTCTATGTATCTTTTTTTCAATTTCCAATATTGGCAAAATTCTTTGGACCCATCTGTAGTGGAAGAAATCTTTGAATATTCTGAAAAAATCGAAAAGCTTGTGGGAGAAAAAACTCCTTTTACTGTTTATTGTGAAGCACAAATCTTATCAAAATCTAAAATATATAATGACCCTCAAAAAGCTTATAATGATTTAAAAGAAATCTATCTGACTTACAATTACGATAAAAAAATAATTGAATCTTTGGTTGAAATAAGTTTTCAAACAAATAACTACGAAATTATACAAGACCTTTATAATACTTATATGAATTTAAAAGGGAAGGATTCTCAAACCTTACTGTACTTTTCAAAAATTTTTTATAACATGGGAGAAACAGAAAAATCAAAGGAAATAGCCCTTTCTTTAGTTCCTGTTTCAAAAGATTCATCGATTCTTTCTGAAACATACGAATTTTTAGGTGACATAGAAAACAATTACGAAAAAAGGATAGAATATTATCAAAAAGCTTTATCTCTCGACAAGGAAAACGGAAGAATAATGTCTAAATTGGGGTTAACTTACTACAATTGGGATAAAAAAGAGTATGCTCAGTTGGCAAGATACTTTCTCAACGGTGCTGAAAGTCGCAATTATATAACTGAAGAAACTGAAAAAGCTTTAAAAGAACTGAGATCGAGAGTTGTACTTGAAATTTTCCTTAAATATTTATTACCTTTGCTGTTAGGAGTAGCTTTTGCTTTATGGTTACTCTATTATTTGGATAAAAAAAGGAAGATCAAAGAACACAATCGAATCTTTAAAGAACAAAATAACAAATAGGGGAGCTAATACGTACAATACGGGAGGAATTATTTTGGAGTTAGGTGAAAAATTTGAAGAGCTTATGAAAGTGATGAAAAGACTAAGGGGACCAAAAGGTTGCGATTGGGACAAAGTCCAAACACATGAGAGTTTGAAACCTTATATAATTGAAGAAGCATATGAATTGGTTGATTCTATTGACGAAAAAGATATTAAAAAAATAAAAGAAGAGTTAGGAGATATATTACTCCAAGTTGTTTTCCATTCCACTATTGCTGAGGAAAACAATGAGTTTTTTACCATTGAAGTGATAGATGAACTGATCAATAAGTTAGTGAGAAGACATCCCCATGTTTTTGGAGATGAAAAAGGATATTCTTATGCCAGGTGGGAGGAAATAAAGGCAAAAGAGAATGGAGAGAAGAACTTTAGCAGAATCGGGAGACTCAACAAAGCCTTACCTGCACTCTCTTTAGCAAGAAGGATTCAAGAAAATGCTGCTGCGGTAGGGTTTGACTGGGTAGAAGTGAAAGACGTGCTCGATAAAGTAAAAGAAGAAGTGGACGAACTTAACGAAGCTAAAACCCAACCAGAGGTAGAAGAAGAGTTTGGGGATTTATTATTTGCACTTGTTAACTTGGCTCGTTTTTTAAAGATAGACCCAGAAGTTTCTTTAAGAAAGGCGAATGAGAAGTTTATAGAACGGTTCAACCAAATGGAAAAAGCAATTGAAAAAGATGGAAAAGAATTTGAAGCTTTAAATTTAGAAGAGTTAGATAAATATTGGGAATTAGTAAAAAAAGAAGAAAAGAGGTGAGAATTAGGTGGAAATAGGCATATTCGGCCTTCCGTTAACAGGTAAAACTACTATTTTTTCCCTTTTAACTGATTATAAAATAGAGGATAGTTATAAAAGAGAGGCTATAAAAAGAACGGCAATTATCAAAGATGAAAGAGTTAATTCTCTTGCTCGTTTATACAATCCTAAAAAGGTTATCTTCGCTAGCTTAGATTTTATAGATATACCAAGTTATGACCACAAGGGGGATCCGAAAGAAAAAACGAGAATTTTTCAGATGATACAAAATGTTGATGCTTTGCTTTTGGTCATAAGATCTTTTAAAAATCCCTCTGTTCCTTGGCCAGAAAATGCTGATAATCCAATAAAACAATTAGAAATATTGAAAACGGAACTAATTTTTAGAGATTTAGAAATTGTAGAAAATCGATTAGAAAGGCTTGAAACCCAAAAGAAAAAGACAAAATTCTCAGTGACGGAAGAAAATGAAGAAAAAATTTTGTTGAAAATAAAAGAAGTTTTAGAGGATGAGGTTTTCGTTTCCAAAATGGACTTGAGCGAGGAAGATAAAAAATTAGTTGGTTCTTTAGCTTTATTCACTTTAAAACCCATTATCGTATGTGTCAACGTCGACGATGACCAATTTTCAAAAAATAGCTATGAATATAAGGAACCGGTAGTCGAAGAATGTAAAAAGCAAAATTTTGCGTATATTGAAATAGACGGAAAAATAGAAGTAGAAATAAACGAGCTTGAGAATGAAGAAGAAAAAAGACTATTCTTAGAAGATTTATCAATTAAAGAACCTGGTGTTGAAAGATTAGCAAAAATTGTGTATAATCATGTTGGATTGATTTCTTTTTTCACTGTCGGGAAAGACGAGGTAAGAGCTTGGACGGTAAAAAAAGGCAGTACAATGAAGGAAGCCGCTGGAAAAATACATTCTGATTTCGAAAAGAATTTCATTCGTGCAGAGGTTATGAAATATGAGGACTTAATTAAATACGGAAGCGAAGAAAAAGTGAAAGAACAGGGACTTTGGAGATTAGCTGGAAAAGATGAAATATTGGAAGATGGAGAAATATTAAACATTAGAGCTAACGCTTGATTTGAGGGGTGACCTAATGATACTTGTCACAGGAGGAGCTGGGTACATAGGTTCTCATTTGGTGAAAAGGCTGCAAGATCAAAATAAAGAAGTAGTAGTTTTTGATAACTTTGAAAAAGGCCATAGGTGGGCTGTTAAAGACGTACAAGTCGTTGAAGGAGATCTTAGAAACGAAAAAGACATTGATTACGTATTTGAAAATTACAAAATAGATGAGGTATATCATTTTGCAGCTTTTTCACTGGTTGGTGAATCTATGACAGAACCTAATAAATATTTTAAAAACAATATATGTGGAACATTGAACCTTTTAAAAAGCATGCAAAAACATAAATGTAGGTACATAGTTTTTTCTTCTACCGCAGCTGTTTATGGAGAACCAGAAAAAGTCCCCATCACTGAAGATCAACCTAAGAACCCTACGAACATCTATGGTCAATCAAAATTAATGGTTGAAGAGATTCTCAATTGGTATTCCAAACTTGATATTATAAGATATGTAGCTTTAAGATATTTCAATGCCGCTGGGGCGTATTATGATGGCAGTATAGGCGAAGCTCACGAGCCAGAAACTCACTTGATCCCATTAGTCCTGGAAACAGCTTTAGGAAAAAGAGACAAGTTGTACGTTTATGGAGATGATTATCCAACCAAGGACGGCACACCCGTTAGAGACTATATTCACGTGATGGATTTGATAGAAGCCCATATTTTAGCTATGAAATGGATGAAGGAAAATGAAAAATCTGACGTTTTTAATTTAGGTAACGGTCAAGGATTTACCGTTTTAGAGGTTATTAAAACAGCTGAAAAAGTAACTTCAAAAAAGATAAATTACGAAGTAGTAGAAAGAAGGTCTGGTGATCCTGCTGTTTTAATAGCTTCCTCAAAGAAAGCCGAACAAGTTTTAAACTGGCACCCTCAACATAAGGAATTAGAAAAGATAATATCTGACGCATGGAATTGGCACAAAAATAAGAATAGAAAGGTATTAGGAGGATAACTCATGGAGATAGTAGACCTAAAAAAATGGATAAGAGATATACCAGATTTTCCGGAAAAAGGCGTTATATTCAGAGATATCACCCCACTTTTGAAAAATCCAGAAGTTTTTAAGTATTCAGTCGAAAAAATCGCTGAATTGATAAAAGAGTGGGATTTTGATTGTATCGTATCCCCCGAGTCGAGGGGGTTTATATTTGCCACACCTTTAGCTTACATCATGAATAAAGAATTCGTTCCCATAAGAAAACCAGGAAAGCTACCTTACAAAACTTATTCGATCTCTTATGAACTAGAATATGGTCAAACATCTCTGGAAATGCATATTGACGCGATAGATAAAGGCGAAAAGGTGATAGTCGTTGATGATGTGTTAGCCACTGGAGGTACTACAAAAGCGATAAAGGAATTAATAGACAGAGCCGGAGGGAAAACCGTTGGTGTTGTCTGTCTTGCTGAACTAACCTACCTAAACCCAAGGGAAAATCTAAAAGATTTAGAAATTGCCAGTTTGATACGATATTGAAAGTATAATTTAAACGCAAGAAGGGGGAAAAAAGATGAATGGAATAAAATTTGATTTTTCAAATGTTTTCCATCCCAATATTGAAAATGGCTTAACTGAAGAAGAAATAAACGACCAAGCCAACAGAGTTCAAGATATTGTGGAAACGATAAAACAAAACAATCCTGGCTTTTTGAATCTACCTTTCACAAGGGTTTACATAGATAGAGTTTTGGATTTAAAAACGTGGATACAAAGTTTTGAAAGTGTAGTAGTTTTAGGCATAGGTGGTTCTGCATTAGGAAATCAAGCGCTGCAAACAGCCCTTAATCCATTGCATTATAACGCTTTGTCTAAAGAAATAAGAAAAACTCCTAAAATTTTCATCCTGGATAATGTTGACCCCGATTTTATAGCATCAGTTTTGGACCAAATCGATCCAAAGACTACTCTGTTCAATGTTATATCAAAATCCGGTACAACAGCAGAAGCCATGGCAAATTATCTAGTTGCAAGAGGAATAATCGAAGGATACGGATTAGATCCAAAAAAACACTTTCTATTCACCACCGATCCTGAAAAAGGTATATTAAAGAAGCTAGCTGAAGAGGAGGGAATAAAAACTTTAGATATACCTCCTTCAATTGGCGGTAGGTTTAGTGTTTTAACCCCTGTTGGCTTATTATCAGCTTTGGCAAGTGGAATAGATATAATTGATTTATACAACGGTGCCAAAGAAATGCACAAAAGGGTTACCAATCCAAATATTTGGGAAAATCCTGCGGCTTTTAACGCCTTAGTGCATTATCTATATTACCAGAAAGGTTACAATATTTCTGTAATGATGTCCTACTCAAACAAATTGTATCTACTAGCTGATTGGTACAGACAATTATGGGCAGAAAGTCTGGGGAAAAAATACAATTTAAAAGGTGAAATCGTGAACGTTGGGCAAACTCCAATAAAAGCATTAGGAACAACAGACCAACATTCCCAAGTTCAACTATACAACGAAGGGCCTTACGATAAAGTAATCACTTTCATACAACTAGAAAATTTCGAACGAAACATAAAAATCCCTAACATACACTGTGATCTTCCCGAGTTATCTTATCTGGGAGGTAAAAATCTTTCAGCCCTTTTGAATACAGAACTAGCTGGTACGGAATACGCTTTGACAGAAAACAATAGACCAAATCTAAAAGTTATTTTTCCTCAGATCAATCCCTTCAATGTGGGACAATTCATATTCGCATATGAATTTCAAACAGCAGTAATGGGAAATCTATTAGAGATAAACCCTTATGACCAACCGGGCGTCGAATTAGGTAAAAAGGTTACTTATGCTTTGATGGGAAGAAAAGGTTACGAAGATTTCAGCATTGAGGTAGAAAACAAACTTAAAAACAAAAAACAGGTGACGATGTAAAAATGGTAATAGGAATTACAGGCCCTGCAGGATCTGGAAAAAGCACTGTATCAAAGATAATAAAAAATATATACGGAGATAAGGCATCCATAATCGATGTGGATAGGTTAGGACACGAGGTCTTAACCTATTTTTTTATTAAAGAGAAATTAAAAGAAAATTTTGGAGAAGAAATATTCGATGATGATAACAATATTTCTAGATCAAAACTTGGCGAAATAGTTTTTTCAGACAAAGAAAAGTTAGAATTATTGAATAAGATAGTCCATCCAGAAATTCTTAAAAAAACTGAACAAATACTGAAAGAAATTTCAAATAAAAATGATATAATAATTGTAGATGCAGCTTTGCTTTTCAAAATAGGATTGGACAAATTATGCGATAAAATTATCTACGTAGATGCCCCAGAAGAATTACGTATTGAAAGACTGTCAGAAAATCGCGGTATCCCCTTGGAGAAAGCAAGAAACATCGTTAAATCCCAAGAATACATAAACTCTGAGCGTTGTGATTTTAAAATATCGAATATTGGTAATTTTGACCAATTGTACAAAGAAACAGAAAAAATTATCCAAAACTTATGAGGAGGTGTTCGGAATGAAGAAAGTTGTTTCTATTCTTTTTACGGTTTTACTTGTTTCTTTTGCTTTTTCTCAAGTTGAAATTGAGTTTTGGCACGCTATGGGGGGACAACTGGGAGAGACGTTGAATTCCTTAGTCGACACTTTTAATAGAGAAAACCCAGATGTCCATGTCTCAGCCATATATGTGGGAAACTACAGTGCCTTAAACCAAAAGTTACTTTCTACGATCACCGCTTACTCCCAAGGAAGTACTACAGACCTCCCAACTTTATCTCAAGCTTATGGAAACTGGACCGCAATGTACCTTTTTTCTGATGTAGTGCAACCACTTAACGGATATATTGAAAAGGATCCTGAGTTTAAAGAAGCTTGGGATAATCAGATATTCCCTGTTCTAAAGGATTTAGTTACATGGGGAGACACAGTATATGGAATCCCATTCAACAAATCTGTTTACGTTTATTATTATAACCCGGATCTCTTTGACCTATTTGGAGTTAATCCCCCCAAAACCATGGATGAATTATTTGAAGTAAGTGAACTTTTAACAATGGATTTGGATATGGATGGAGAAATGGATCAATACGGATTAGGTGCAAGAAACTTTATCGATGATTTTCAAATATTTTTATATGCACATAACGCAACATTTTTAGAATACGTCGGCGATGGCAAATACAAGATTGTTTTACCCGAAGAGAAAACAAAAGAGGTTTTGAGTTACATAAAGAACCTGAAAGATTCCGGATACGCTTTGTTCCAAAACGCCTATTTGGATCCCCAGTTCGGCTCTGGAGAAATAGCTGCATACATGGGAACGGTGGCAGGTTTAACTTATGCTGAACAATCCTCCAGAGGAAAACACGGTGTTGCTTGGGCTCCATTACCTTCCGTAGATGGTGTTCCTCACTCTCCTATAGCTGGAACAGATTTGATAATGTTTAACTGGGTAGGTCAAGATCAAAAAGACGCAGCATGGAGATTCATGAAATTTTTGATGGATCCCGTTAATGTTGCTTACTGGTCTATAAATACGGGATATGTTCCAATAAGAAGAGATGTTGAAGAGGTTCCACAGTGGCAAACCTATACGGCAACAGATGATAAGCCAACTATTGCACTAAAAGAATTAGAAACTGCTATCCCAGATCCAAAGCCAGCCGCATGGAACGATATAAGAAACGATATCAGCACAGTATTTGCTAACTTCCTAAACGATATGGCGACTGTAGATGAAACATACGATGCCATCGTGAATACTTTAGAAAAAGGATTAAAGGAGACAGGTGAATACGCTGAATAATGAGTAATAACCATCAAAACCCCAGGTAGGATCAACACCTGGGGTTTTACTATTGTTATTCACCTCAGTTATTTCGATTCCAAGTATTTCGCCAAGTATTTTACTTCTATCTCCTTCATTATTTCTCCCATTACCACGGGAGATAGAACAGGCTCATAGGGAGGAGGGGAACGCAATTCTACTTCAATATCTCTTGCCCGAATGTGTTCTATGCTTGGTGAAACAAGGATAATGATTAAAAATACAATAAGAAATGCATAAAGAGACCAGTTTATTTGAAGAGAAGGAAACCAGCCAGGAATAAATGGGTGAAGCAGCAACAATGCAAAAATAAGCAGTAAAAGAATGAAAAATCCGATCCTCTTAAGCCAGCGATGTAAAGGGGAATTTAACCACCAGCGCCACCAGGGTGGCTTAATTCGATAGTTCCAGATATTGCCGAGCAATTCACGAGCGGGTGCCTCTATTGGGGTTTTTGATTTTAACTTGACACACCCTTCAAGTTTTTCTTTTGCTGTAAAAATGTCATTGCTTTTAAGGTAGAAGTGCCCTAAAAAATACAGGACATACGCCCTCATCTCTTTTTCCTGTTTTTGGTTTTTCGACAACGTTTCATTCATCTTTTCCAGGTTTCTTATGATTGTGGCTACTTCTTCTTGATACTTTTTATCTTTTGAATCCAAGGAGAATTCTGCCTTAAGATAGTTAGCGTATATATCCCAGAGGAAATGTATTGGATTACCTATATCCAAATACATTGCCTTTTTAAAGGATTCACTTGCAGCATCATAGTCTTTTTTTTCGATTTTGATTCTGCCTTGTAAACTCAATGCAGGAACAAGATCCCGATCTATATTGAGAGCGTTTTTAACATTTTCAGAAGCCTCTTTGAGATTTCCAAGTTTAAAGGATAATTCTCCCAAGAGGGTGTATGCCAAGGCAAACTGTGGATTCATCTCAATGGCTTTATTAAAAGCCTTTAACGCTTCTTCATGTCTCCCAAGCTTAACAAGCGCAACACCTTTGGCGTACCAGGCTTCAGTAAACTGTATATTTATCTCAATGGCTTTCTCGGAGGCCTTTAACGCCTCTTCTTGTCTTCCAAGCTTACCAAGTTCACCACCTTTGTTGACCCAGGCTTTGACAAACTGTGGAGCTATCTCGATGGCTTTTTCGTAAGCCTTTAACGCCTCTTCATGTTTCTCAAGCTCACCAAGTGCAACACCTTTGGCAAACCAAACTTCTGCAAACTGTGGATTTATCTCGATAGCTTTCTCATAAGCCTTTAGCGCATCTTCGTGTTTCTCAAGCTCACCAAGTGCAACACCTTTGGCAAACCAAGCCTCGGCAAACTGTGGATTTATCTCGATAGCTTTCTCGTAAGCCTTTAGCGCATCTTCATGTTTCTCAAGCTTGCTAAGTGCAACACCTTTGTTGAAACAGGCTTCGACAAACTGTGGATTTATCTCGATGGCTTTCTCGTAAGCCTTTAGTGCTTCTTCATGTTTCTCAAGCTTGCTAAGTGCAACACCTTTGTAGAACAAGGCTTCGGCATACTGTGGATTTATCTCGATGGCTTTCTCGTAAGCCTTTAGCGCATCTTCATGTCTCTCTAGCTCGCCGAGATCAACTCCTTTGTTAACCCAGGCTTCGACATAATATGGATTTATCTCGATGGCTTTATCAAAAGCCTTTATTGCCTCTTCATGTCTCTCAAGTTTGCCAAGTGCAACACCTTTGTAGAACCAGACTTCGGCATACTGTAGATTCATCTCGATGGCTTTCTCGTGAGCTTTTAGTGCTTTTTCATGTTTCCCAAGCTCGCCAAGTTCAAAACCTTTGCCGAACCAAGCTTTGGCATACTGTGGATTTATCTCGATGGCTTTCTCGTAAGCCTTTAGCGCTTCCTCATGCCTCCCAAGGTCACCAAGTTCAAAACCTTTGCCGAACCAGGCTTCGGCATACTGTGGATTTATCTCAATGGCTTTCTCGTAAGCTTTTAGCGCTTCCTCATGCCTCTCAAGCTCGCTAAGTGCAACGCCTTTATTGACCCAGGCTTCGACATACTGTGAATTTATCTCAATGGATTTCTCAAAAGCCTTTAACGCCTCTTCATACCTCCCAAGCTCACCGAGTGCAACACCTTCGTTGAACCATTTTTTATCATTCATTTTGTTTTTCTCGGCCCTCCTTTACTTTATGCCAGCTTTTCCACAAGATTGGCCTTTTCTTTTTTTAAGCACAGCTTTGCATATAACGTCCTTCAGATGAAAGAAGTTCATCAGCCGGTGGATTGGGGAAAACTTGAATTTTTCTTTTATCCACAGTTATATGCTTAGAATGATGAATGAATAAGGAGCAAATCGACGAAGTATTCCGCAGGCGGACATTTATTGATTTTCACCTTTATTCCTTTTAAGGAATATTAAATTTGTCAATTTCCTTCATCAACCTGATCGTTTCTCTAATAATTTCAACAATCTGGAGGAATTGCTCTATATCTTTGCTTTCTAATTTTCTATTCTTTCTGCTTTTAAGCCATTTATCTAAAACCTGATAACCGCCAATATAAAAATTCCAGATTTCCCCAGGTACACCATCAAAGTATTGCTCTTTGTTAATCCATACTTTACCATTTTCATACTTTACTTTTTCAACAATATTTGAACCAATTACATCAAACTTTACACTTGTTGGCAATCTCTTTCTCATTAAATGTAATTCAACTAATTCTTTGCCTAATTCAGCTAATTTAGTAAAATCCTCATAATCGTCTACGAATGGAATTCTTGGGAAGTCGTATTGTAAAAATTCTTCATATCTCTTACGATAAGTAGGTGAGTAAAGAATGGCATAGATATAGTAAAAAATATCTTCTGGAGTTAGTTCTTTATTATATTTTTCAGATAGGGTTTTGTAAATATTTGGATCAATATTTGCTTTCTTCTCGAAGTCAGAATAAAGATATAGTGGGAAAAGAAATGCGATTCCCTTATTACTTAATGTTATACGACTCTCGATGATAGTGTTTGTAACATAAGCATGATTAAATATACCCTCAGCAACTTGCCTAACAGTTATCAATCCCAAATTTTCCTTTAGCATGTGTTTCATAACTCTTTTAACAGTTCTCCACACTACCGAATCATGCCAAAAAATCCATTGAACATCAAAAGGGCGATAAAAAACTGGCTTGATATATTTTTTCAAATCAGAATCAGAGATAGGCTGGAGCATATTCCAAGCTTTTCTGATACTCCATCCTTTCTTTTTTCTTATATTGAAGGATGAATGAAGTTCTTCATCTGAATTATCGCTGTGTTTGAAGCGACGCATTCTTTCTTCTAGTTTGCTTTTATCCATATCTATTACAAAATTATCTCTAGCGGTAGTCATCCCGACACCATTTAATGGAAAAATATCCGTAACCTTCCAGAATTTATTATATTCTTCTTCTAATGTGGTATCTTTAGGAACAAAGAAATAGAATGGTGAAATAGGTTTAACTTCTTGCCAATTAACATTATCTATTGTGTGCCTGTCTAACCAATGATATTTATCTTCTCTTAATCCCCAAAGATCGGTATAGTAAATTTTTTTCTCCCTTAAATTTTTATTCTTTATGAATATTCCAATGGCGACTCCTTGTTGTATATCAAAAACGTTTTCATCTTTGCTGCCATCAGGGCATTTTTCTTTCTTTAAAGAATTTCCATGCAAGTTTAAGATGAAGATTCTATCAAAACTTTGCAGTAGAGATTCCCTCATCCCTCTGAATGTTGGGTTATCAAGATAACTGTGATTAGTAATAAAACCTACAACGCCCTCACCATTTTGATCTATTTTCCACTGTGCATATCTTATGAATTTCACATAATCATCCTGAAGCCATTTAGGGTTTTTCTCATCAAGAGGTTTACCATCTACCTTATAGTAACCATCGTCTTTGCTTCCATCTGCTCTTATATAGCCTTTTTTCAACAAATCATCAATCCACTTTCCCTTATTGACAGATATTCCAGAATATGGTGGATTACCCATTACAACAAGAATTGGCTTCTCCGTCTTTATTTGATTTGCAATTCTGCTTTCCTCTGTTATTTCTCTCATGAACAGTAAAGGATCATGAACCTCTGATTGTTCTAATGTGTTTGTAAGGTAAACTTGTATTCTATCGTCATCTTTAAACCTGTAATGCCATCTCTGAAGTAGGTCTGTAATCTTTAAATGTGAGATTACATAAGGCGTGATTAAGATTTCAAATCCATAAAAATGCTTTAGAAGGTGATTCTCGATTTTATCAAAAATTATACCTCTTAACCCTTGATTCTTTAATTCTCCCAATGCAACAAGAAAAGTTATCCAGAAAAAAGTTCCCGTTCCAATCGCAGGGTCAAGAACATTTACACTGTCATCTGCAAGGCCTAATGATTTATCAAAGTGCTTCTTCAAAATTGAATGTACAGAATTTACAATAAAGTTTACAACAGGGCGGGGTGTATAATAAACTCCGAGATGTTTTCTCTTCTCAGGCTCGTAATAATTCAAAAAATCTTCATAGAAAAATATTATTGGATCTTTGTCCTTTTTGCCACGCTTATCAATTTTAATTAGAATCTCGTCTAACTTTGCAGCATTTAGTATATCGATAATGTCATCTACAATCCATGAGATATTTGGAGGAAACTCTTCACCAGAAATGTTCAAGAAGATACGTTTAATCACACCAACATTTCTGGGGATATAGTATGATGCTGTTCTTCTATCTAATTTACCTCGGCAACTTTTCTTAGCCAAAAATAGGCCATAGGTGATGGTTTGGGCATAGGCATCTGCACAATCCTCTAATTTTACATCTTTGATAAGTTCTTTTATACCCAGATAAAAATCATAGATTGATGAAGGAGATTCATTATTTTTAATTTTCTCCAAATCATTTAAAAGTTGGTCTTTAGCCAGTTCCTTCAATAATTTCGCTCTTTTAGAGAGTTCTACAGCCAGTTCTTCAGCTAATACTATTGTTGGTAGTTTATACTCAAAAAATTCATTTATGAGAGAGGCAAATGTTTCTATTTTCTCTTTAGAGATAGATAAATTTCTTTTATCCAAATCGGAAAGCATGAAAAGATCGCAATCATAAACCTTGCGCCCTTTTCTAATAAGAACAAATTGAAGATAATTAGTGAGTATCAGATTATCAATACTTTCAATATATTTTTTAAGTTGGTCCGTCTCAAGTATTTTATCTAAATTTTCTCCAAGGTCTTTTGTTTCTATAAAACCAATTTTTCGGTTATTATAAAACGCCTTAAAGTCAGGTGCACCAAGCCCAGCAGCTCTTTTCGGTTCCTGAGTAAGATTATAATCTGGATTTAACCCTTTAATAAGATTTTCAAACGGAGTTCTGTAAGTCCACTCCGTATAATCTCCTTGTGAGTATATACTGTAAACTTCTTTAAAGTAATTTTTTATATCTTTCTCAATCTTACTGTTATCGACCATTCATATCACCCTTGAGAATTTTTTGGAGGCAGACGGAATGTCATATTACGGCTGACACAAATCTGAAAGTCCACCGAAGGTGGATTTGGACGTAGGCGCAAAGCTCCGAAGCCACACTCTCTCTGTTATATGAAGTTGTGCTCTTACTCATTTTTCTCAATCTTCCTCCAAGTCATAAAGTCTCTTGTTACTCCATCACCAGTAAACCTGTACATTCTTGCATGTTTGTTCGCCGGTTCTTCAACTATTGATATTTCTTTAATCTCCTTGATTTTTGTTATTTTCTTATAGCACATTTTACCCATATAAGCTTTGCCCACGATATGTTCACATTCTCCATATTCCTTCCCACATATAGAACAATCTTCTTTTTCAATAATAAAACTAGGACTAACAAACATTTGAGGAGGGAAAAGAAGTTTCTCTATCAAATGTAACTTATTTTCATATCCTTCTGCATTTAGCTCTATTGCTATGCTATGTGCTTGTGCTGCTGTCCTAACTGCAGATTGAGCATTTATTAGAAAATCCCATGCTTTATTGGGATCGTCTTCTTTTAATGCAATCCACATCTCCAACTCATTAACCATAGCATCTATTAAACTTTCTAAGCTTAGCATAGCGTTTGCAGAATTCTCATCTTCAACTTTTATCATTTGTTCCTTCAAAGATATGGTTCTATGCTTAAGGTTTGTCAACTTCTTAACAGCCTCTTGCTGAAATTCTTTATCTCTACTAATAAAAAAAAATTTTCCGCATTCTATTATCACTTCGTAAAAATCTTTTAAAAACAACTCTATTTCACTATTCATTGTGTACCTCTCTAATTATCTTAGGAAGATCTTTTAATCCTTCTGGTGGACCTTCGTATTCTATTTTTTTATAATGTCCACTTTTAGTTTCCGTAACTATACGAAGTTTTGACTTCCTACTATCCCTCGGAATTCCTCTAAACCATTCTGTTAGATGATTTGAGATGACATTAAGAGTAATTGACACTAAATGTGGATTTTCACTTAATAACATTGCTGAAATGAAAATAGTGGGTCCAACCCATTCAAATGCATTTTCAGATATAAAAGAGAATTTTTCACCCGATTGTTCAAGTGGTGTTTCAATTACATTATTTTGTCGCCAGAGTGTCCTCACAGTTGATGTTGTACTTTCATGAAGAAGATCTTCTTTAGTTACGGCTACTTCATAATTACGAGGTAAAAGTGCTATGGAAGTTGGTATATTGCATCCTAATTCCTCTGCTTTCTTTTTAACATCTATGTAGTCTGATACTTTAAGCATATTTCCCCTTCCTTTCTTTTTTTAAGCACAATTTCAGATAACGTTCCGAGTGTATCTGAAAAGTCCGACTTTGCTGCATGTGAGCGAAGGTTCGTAAACCGTAGCCTTTTATCCGTTTCTTTGATAGCCTCAGGCTTAGACTTTACCAGTTTTGAAAGTAGAAAACCGAATCTAATAAAAAGCGTAATAGTGAAAATGCGACTTTTTGTCCTCATATCTCGGCAATATAAGGAATTTCACTAACATTTCGGCTTATGAGAAGTTTTTCGACAGAAGAGAGTAAAATTTGGGAAATTTGCGCGCCGAAGGTGAGGCGGCTAATTCAATATGGTGGAGTTGATGGGATTCGAACCCACGACCTTTGCCTTGCGAAGGCAACGCGCTCCCGCTGCGCTACAACCCCTTCTTTTTATATTATATCAAAATTCATCAAATAATTAAACTTCTTGTATAATTCCATCTCTAATTTGAATAATTCTATCGGCTCTTTTTGCAATATTCAAATCATGGGTAACTACCACAAGCGTTGTTCCCTTTTCTTTTCTTATTTCCTCCAAAAGTTCTATTATTATTTCACCGTTTTCACTGTCAAGATTTCCTGTTGGTTCGTCAGCCCATATAACCTCTGGCGAATGTATTATAGCCCTTGCAATAGCAACTCTTTGTTGCTCTCCACCTGATAGTTCATAGGGGAATCTTTCTACTTTACTATCAAGCTTAACCTTCTTTAAAACTTCATAAGCTTTGTCTTTTGAGGTTTTGTTCTTTTCTCCTAAGATTAGCAAAGGCAACTGAACATTTTCTAAAACCGTCAAAACCGGAATAAGATTAAAAAATTGAAACACAAAGCCCATGTTTTTGGCTCTGAAGGAAGTCCGTTCTTCTTCTTTCAAATTTTGGAACGGAACCCCTTTAAAGTAAATCTCCCCTCTGGTAGGATTATCTATTGCCGAAAGGCAATTTAGTAAGGTGGTTTTACCTGAACCTGAAGGCCCTAATATACCAATAAATTCACCTTTTTTAATCGTTAGGTTAATGTTCTTTAAAGCCTCTACTTTTACTCTCTTATCGTTGTACACTTTGTACAATTCAATCGCTTTTATCAAAGCACTATTTTTATTCTCAACTTCCATTATCCAATCTCCCTCAAACTATCTGCTGGTGTGATTTTAGTTATTAAAAACGAAGGTATCATCAAGGTTAGAAAAGTGATTAAATATACCATTCCAATTATTCCAACTACATTCAACAAAGGAAAATAAAAATCAACATTTCCTAAAAATTGAAAGATGGCGAAAATTACATCCTTTGCAACTAGGTAACCTCCCACCAGACCAATGAAAGCTCCTACGGATACAATGCTGAAATTTTCAATGAGAAGTCCCTTGGTTATATCCTTTGAACTTGAACCAATAGCCCTTAGAGTTCCAATTATTCTTTGGCGAATTATACATGATCTCACAGAGTACAATGCCAGTCCTGAAAATCCGCTAATTAATCCAAGATAAAGCATTCCCATTGCTAAAGAAATTATACCATCCACCCCATTATAAATATTTTGTAATTCCTCTTCTATAAAAATGGGATAATCAAAGTTTGACATATATTTCTGCTTGACTTCGTCAATATTTTCTTTAGGCACATTCCCTAAAAGTATATCGATACTTTTCACACTATTAGGTTTAGAAACTATATTTGCAACATATTTTACAGGAATTGTAATATCTTTTAAGTCAAAAAAACCAACAACATCATAAGAAACGTTAGATTCTCCACCTAAGGGTGTAATAGAAGAAAGATTACCCTTCACGTATGCTGGGACTTTTTCTTCATCACTAAATTTTCCATAAAGAACGGTATTTTTACTCTTCAGTTCTTCTCTCCAATCTGTTACTGATTCTGATGGAATTATCGCCGATTCAAGAAAAGTATTGTCAACAAAAGCTATGATCTGTGAATTGAGCAGGGCAACTTGAACTTTAGTTGGCTTTTCTATTCCTTCATAAACAGCTATATCATCAGAAAAAAATAGGTTTTTTATAGGGTTTGATACAACCAAAAAATTGTATCCAAACAATCCTTCTTGCATAGAAGTATCAACAAATTTAACCAAATTAGCCGGGATAGAAGAAATAACGATCAAACCAAAAATAATTATACCAAACATCAAAGAAAGCATTAAAACTCTCACTGGGAATCTCTCGACATACGAAAATCCCAAAAGAAAAGGAACACTCTTCTTTGAGGAAAATACCTTAGAAAACCTTTTTAAAATTGGAATTATAGAAGTAAAAAAAAGAACAACGATAAAACCGAATAAAAAAGATCTTTGAAAAATAAAATTAAAAGATAATACTCCTGAAGAGAGAGAAAAATATGTTTTACTAAGGATCATAAGAAAAACGGATAACCCGACATTAAATAAGGGGTTTTTGAATACAAATACTAATCCCAATGAAATTAGAATTAATCCTAGGATTTCAAACTCTTTTGCAAAGGAGATTAAAAGAATACCAGATATAATAAAAAGAAGGGCAAACCATCCGTTAATACCATGAGGAACGTATGCCTCCACATCTTTTTTCAAGGATTCTACAGGAGAATTGTTGGAAATATGTAATCCTTTAATCATAAAAATAATCAACGGAATTACAATACCTATTAAAAAACCAAATATTATTGTTCTAACACTTAATTCATAAGGAACGGTTGTAAAACTTCCAAAAGTTTCGAAAGTTAGACCTGATGCAATTTCACCAAGTTGGTTTAACAGGACTGCTCCTATTTTCGCCCCCAAAATGACTCCTATTATAGAAGATATCCCGAAATATAACAAAGCCTCCATAAAGAAAAGAAATAAGATCTTAAATCTTTTAAAACCTAAAATTCTTAAAATACCCACCGTTTTTTCTTGCTCGTTTGCAAAATTATTCCCAAAAACAATAACTAATATTAAACCTGCCAATATTGAAAAAGAACTAAAGGCAAAAACAATGTATCCTAGAATTTCATTTGCCGGGGAATTTAAAAAATCCTCTTTTATATTATTAATCTCCAAATTTGAAGGGAGAGAAATATCAGAAATATGTGCATTTTCAGATTCAACAAAATCTACATACGCCTTGGATGGGAAAACTGTATTACCTTTGAAATCTGATACATTAACAAAGACTGATCCTGGATACTGTGCCATCTCTCCTCGGTAATTCAAAAAACCTTTTTCACCAACATAGGAAATCTCTAAATTTTTTGAACCTCCAGGCATATGAATTACAATGGTTTCTCCTTCATTAACTCCAATTTCCTTTGCTATATCCTGAGATACAACTATTTTACCAGGGCTTAAATCAATAGTTTGACCTACAAAGTTTGAAAGGTCTTCTTCTTCAACCGCAACAACCAAAACTTCCAAAAAACGTCCGTTATTTTCTATTCTTCCAAAACTTTCCGAAACCGGCAGAATGTTTTTTACTTGGGGATTGCTTTTTAGATCGTCTAAAATCATTTGTGACAAAGGAAAAGAAAGAAATGGAGATGTCCTATTATTAACAATAAAGGCATCTGCTTGGCCAAAATTAACTTCCACTTGAGTTTTTCTATATGAAACTATCGAATCATTAAGGGAAAGAGAAGAAACAGTCAACAAAGAAGGGATGATAGCCCCCAATACTAGCAAAATACTTACTTGCCACTTCTTTAAAAAATTACGAAGGGCAAATTTCCAAAAAAACACTAAACCATCTCCCAAAAATGCGTTCTTCAGTGCATAGTGTTATTTTATCAAATTACATTAAAAAATACTATAGCATAATAAAAAAATATATCAAAATTCTTTGCATTCTAAAATGAGTTCAAGAGCTCAACAAAGTTCTCTATATAAAAATAATAAAAAAACAGAAAATTAACCTTCAAAAAGATTCGATATAATTATTTTTTGGTTAGAGTTTATAAGTACACTAAGATTCTAAAAAGCAGGAGGGAAAATAAATGCCTGAAGTAAAAGAATTTCAAGCAGAAACAAAACAATTACTCAATCTAATAATAAACTCCATTTACACTCACAAAGACATATTTTTAAGAGAGTTGATTTCTAACGCATCAGACGCGCTTGATAAAATCAGATTCTTATCTTTAAAAGACCCTGGCGTTCTACAAAATGATACTGAATTGCAGATAAGGATTGAAATAGACAAAGATAACAACACTTTGATAGTTGAAGATAACGGTATTGGAATGTCTTATGAAGAAGTAATCGAAAACTTGGGAACTATTGCAAAATCAGGCACTAAAAACTTTCTGGAACAACTAAAACAGGCTCAATCTGAAAACACTATAATAAACCTCATAGGGCAATTCGGAGTTGGGTTTTATTCGGTATTCATGGTTGCGAAAAAAGTTATTGTAGAAACAAAAAAATGGGATCAGGATAAAGGTGTGAGATGGGAATCTGATGGAATAGGAACTTATTCAATTGAAGAATGTGAAAAAGCCAATAGAGGAACTAAGATTACCCTAATATTGAAAGATGATCTAGATGAGGATGAAAATTATTTGGACCAATATAAAATTCAAGAATTAGTCAAAAAACACTCTAATTATATAAAATATCCCATAAAAATGAAATGGGAAGAAGAAGTAGAAGCAGGTAAAAAGAAGATAACCGACAAAATACTTAATTCGATGGTTCCCTTATGGAACAAAAACAAAGAAGAAATATCTCAAAATGAATACAACGAATTCTACAAAGAACATTTTTACGATTGGAACGATCCTTTCGATGTTATTCATTTCAAAGCTGAAGGAACAACGGTTGAATTCACCGCATTGCTTTATATCCCTTCTAAGTTGCCCTTTACTTTTTTCAGTAAAGATTACAAAAGGGGATTAAACCTCTATTCAAAGAACATTTTTATAATGGAAAACTGTGAAGAAGTTCTCCCCGATTATTTGGGTTTCGTTAAAGGATTGGTGGACTCTCCAGACTTCTCTTTGAATATCTCAAGAGAAATACTCCAGAAAAACAAACAACTAAAAGTAATAAGAAAAAATATTGAAAGAAAGATATTAGATGCTTTAAAATCAAAACTTGAAAACGAAAGAGAAAAGTACGTGGAATTTTGGAAAGAATTTGGAAAGGTTATAAAAGCAGGATTATATCAGAATATACAAGAAAAAGAAAAAGTTCAAGACCTACTTTTATTCGAAAGTTCTACATCTGATAAAAATATGGTAACCCTTAAAGAATATATTTCAAAAATGAAAGAAGATCAAGGTAATTACATATATTACGCAGTGGGGGAAAGCAAAGATATTATTGAAAACTTACCTCAAATGGAATCCTTCAAAGAAAAAGGTTATGAGGTGTTGTACTTAACAGATGAAATAGACGAATTCCTCATCAAATTGATGCATGACTACGAAGGAAAAGAATTCAAATCGATCAGCAGTTCAAATGTAAGAATAGATGAAAAATTTAAAGAAAAAGAAGAAGAAAACAAAGACTTGCTCCAAAAAATAAAAGAGTATCTTAAAGACAAAGTAAAAGATGTTAGATTAACAGATAAATTGAAGGAATCGCCCGCATGTATAGTAAGTGCCAACGAAGCGATCTCCTTGAACATGGAAAAAACCTTAAAAAACTTAGAGCAACTACCCTTTGAAGCTGAAAAGATCTTAGAGCTAAACCCTGATCATCAAGTATTTAAAATATTAACAGATATATACCACAAAGATCCCAACTCAGAAGAAATTAAAGATTACGCTAAATTACTTTACAATCAATCTTTGTTACTTGAAGGATTAGAAATCGAAGATAAAACTACATTTGCAAAACTGATCACAAAGCTAATGATAAAATCAAAAAAATAAAGACGCCCTAAAAGGGCTTTTTTCAATTTCAAAAGAGTTACAACGCAAATGACTATTAAAGAGAGTTTTTGAGTTTTTATGGTATAATTAAAGTAATAAGAAAATATTCTAAAACATATCCATATTCTAAAACTTTCTAAAGGCTTTTTTTAAAACCCAATTAAAATAACAAATTTATACTGTTTTTACTGAATTTTAAGGGGGTCTCATGCCGAGGCAGAAGAAATCTCTTTTCTTTATTTTTTTACTATTACCTTCATTTTTCTTTGGTTTTTTCATAGATTATGACTCAGCCACCAACGCCAATATCGTATTTTTTGAAACGCAAAGTAAGTTTGAAATTTATCCAAACGATTCAAAGACCATTTACAAAATTTCTTTCGAAGAGAAAATTTTTGAACAAGTTAATTACAAAATCAGTAAAGGGCCTATAAAAGAAGTCTCTACTTCAAAAAATGTAATTACAATCAAATTTCTTTATCCAATAAACAATTTAGAAATAAAGGATGATAGGATAATCTTTTATGGATATGAACCATACAATTTTCAACAGATAAACTTTGAAAAAATAAAGTTAGATGACGCTATAGATTTGTTGTTTACCTACATTGGATGGAATTGGATAAAAACCGAAGAATTACCCGACACCTTTTTCGCTATAAATTCAAATGAAATACATATAGAACATTTTTTAAGAATGCTGAACGAAGTTTACTCTTTAAACACAATCTTTTATGATGAAGATACCGTATTGGTAGGTAAACAAGCATCTGTCTTTGAAAATGATCTGCCTTTATTCATTGAAAATGAAAATATCTCTGAAGAAAGTTCATCAACAAATTTTATGCAAGTCTCTTCAAAGGAAGATTCTTTAGATAAAAATCAAGAATATTTGCTTTTCTTTGAATCAAAGTATGACCTAACCCGTTTAGAAAAAATTTTTGATTGTAAAGTAGCCTTTTTTGAGGATAGTTACTACGCTGTACTTGCTAAAGAAGGGGAAAAGGATCAAATTAACGAACTAATAAATTATTTAAACGAAATTCCAGAAACATACGATGAGTCTTTACTAATAGCATCACAAGAAATTAGTGAAACGCCTACTCCTATTGAAAAGAAAGAAAATTACGATGATGAAAGTTATATTGTTTTAACGTCTACCTACGATATGACATTTTTAGAAGAAATTCTACCTCTAAAAACTTACAAGTTAGACAAACAACATGTTTTATTAATAGGAAGTAGTGAATCAATAAAGATAGCGGAAAAAATCAACGAACTTGTTCAACCTCAAATTATTCCTAAAAAGACCCAACCTGTAATCAACCAAGAACTTGTTACCATTTCTGTTAAAAAGAGTACAATTTTTGAGAAATTATTAATCCAGGAGGATATCCATTTTTCAAAAATCACAGCACAGGAAGATTATGTTCTATATATGTTAGAATATGAAGAATCCCTAACAAATTTTGTAAAAAATATTCTGGATTCATTCCCTTATGAAAAGGGTGATATTGAAGTTTCGTTAAAAGAGTTAATTTCCTTGGTAGCAAAAGCACAATCTATAAACGTTATATCAGATTTTGAAAACGATAAAAAGATAACTATCAATAATTTTAATTTAGATATGTCATCATTACAGCCTTATCTGGTATCTCAAGACATATGGTACGAGAACATCGGGCATAATACCCTTAGATTTTATGAACAGAAAAAATTATTAAAATACGAGATTTTCGTCTTCTCAGGACAAAATGTTGATAGATTCTCTGTAGAAGAACTTTACTTATTAACTTTACAATTTGATGGTATAATAAATGGTAGTAAAGATAGAGCTTCATTAATATCAAAACCTGTAATATATGTCAATGAAGGTGAACCAGCATCAATAAAATCTGTCTTATCGGTTCCCGTATTCGATGAGGAAGGTAAGATAGTTTCAAAAATAGAATCAGGTTTTATAATGGAAGTAAGTGGTGAATACGACAATATTACAAAATTGGTCAACACTGAATTAGATATAAGTATAAGCGAATTAAAAAACGAGGATAAAAACATAGTTGATGAAAGAAATATGAGTAGTAAATTCACCATACCCAACGGTGGTTTTATAAAATTAGGTGGATTGAATTTTACCAGCATAGTTGAAAACGAAAGCGGTATTCCTATTTTTAAAGAAATACCAGTAATAGGACAATTATTCACTTCGTATGAAAAAACAGAAAATGTATACGATTTAGTTATTCTTATACATGTTGAAGTATCTAATAAACCTAAAATAGAGAATCATTTCTGAAACATCTGTCTCTCAGGAGGCGATTAGAAATATGGAGAAGACAAGGACTCCTGTAGTTGCAGGTACTTTTTACCCTTCGAATCCAGAAAATTTAAAAAGCCTTATAAAAGAGCTTTTCGGTGATAGTTTTAAAGTAAATTCTGAAAAATTAATTCCTCCTATGGGGGTTATAGTACCTCATGCTGGTTACATATATTCTGGGGAAACCGCAGCAAAAGCCTATAAAAAGATATTTGAAAAAGGTATAGCAAAAAGAGTATTTTTGTTAGGGCCTAATCATACAGGATTAGGGTCTAAAATATCAATTTTTACAAGTGGTAGTTGGGAAACCCCCTTGGGAAAAATAAAAGTTGACGAAAAAACCACAAGAAAGATTTTGAAAGAGTTAGATATTTATAACGATGAATTTGCACATTTAAATGAGCATTCACTAGAGGTACAGTTACCTTTTCTTCAGTATGCTATGGGAAATGATTTTGAAATTGTACCTATTTGTATGATGGATCAAAGTTTAGAAACCTCCAAGAAACTAGGAAAAATTTTAGCAAATATAATAGAAGACGGAGATTTAGTCGTTGCTTCTTCGGATATGAATCATTACGAAAGTCATGAAAAGACATTGCTAAAAGATGAAAAAGTTATAGAAACATTAAAAAAGATGGATTTACAAGAAATGTATGATAGAATAAAAAGATATAATATTACTATGTGTGGATATGGTCCCGTCGCTGTTCTTTTAAGTATAGGATTTGATGATATTGAAATAATTGACCATACGACGAGTGGCGAGAAAAGTGGGGATTATGAAGCGGTAGTTGGATACATCTCTGCAATAGTTAGTAATTCACAAAAATAATAAACTATGGAGGTGAACCTCATGTTAATAGAAACAGAATTTGGTACTGTAGATATAAAAAACGAAGTTATAAAAGAATTGGTTTATAAAGCTGTTATCGAATCCTATGGGACGGTTGAAATCTCCGGAAAACAAGGATTTTTCGATAGGATATCAAGTTTATGGTCAAAAAGTGAAGATAGAGGAATAAATGTATCGGAAAATGAAGAAAGCATAGTAATTGATCTCTTCCTCGTTTTTGAATATGGCCTTCCCATTAAAAAAGTCGCTCAAAATATACAAGAGAATGTTCATCATAGAGTTACATCTATGTTAAATTTTGATAATATCAAAGTAAACGTGAGCATATCTGGCTTGAAATATTGAGAGAAGGTGTTTGTTGAATGCTCAAGTTTTTGTATGCAAAAGACCTATATCTGGCTTTAAAAAAAGGTACGGAAGAATTAGCTAAAAACAAAGATGAAATTAACGCCTTAAATGTTTTCCCTGTCCCAGATGGAGACACAGGTAATAATATGTTAGCAGGTATGCTCGAAGCTTGTAAAAGTATGGATGAAGTTGAAGATAAGAACGATATGAAATCTATGATGGAAAGTTTAAGAAGAGGACTTTTGTTAGGAGCAAGAGGTAACTCAGGTGTTATTTTGTCACAAATATTTCGTGGAATAACAGAAATTCTCGAAAAAAAGAAAAGAATCAACACCCAAGATTTTATAAAAGCCCTTCAAAACGCTAAAGATAGAGCTTATAACGCCGTTATGAAACCAGTTGAAGGAACAATGTTGACTTTAATACGAAGATTGTCAGAAAAGATGGAAGAAACTATGTTCGAAGAAAAAGATTTTTTGGTTTTTTTCGATGCGATGGTAAAGTATTCATTTGAAATAGTAGAGGAAACCCCAAAATATTTGAAAAAATTACGCGATTCGAATGTTGTGGATGCTGGAGCAAAAGGACTTGCTTACATTTTAAAAGGGATGAACGATGCACTTCACGGTGATATTGAAGTAGAACTAGAGGAATTAGAGTCTGCCACACCTGAACAAATAACAGAAATAGCCTATGAAGAACTAACATATCAGTATTGCACAGAAGCGATAGTAAAATTCCAGAAACAGCCTATACAAAAAAAGACCTTAGAAGAAATAAGGAGTTTTTTGGAAGGTCTCGGAGATTCCATCGTTTTAGTTAATCAGGATGACATATTAAAAACACACATACACACCAATCATCCAGGACTTGTCTTTGAAAAGTTTTTAGAACATGGCGAATTGATCAAAACAAAGATAGACAACATGAAAGCTCAACATGAACACATTATAACAAAACAAAAAGAGGGCAAAACAGCCGATATAGAGCAAGCCAAAGTGGCCGTTAACAATAATTTGAACAATAAAAATTGGGGTGTGATTGCAGTCTCTCCAGGAAAAGGAATTTCAGAAATTTTTAAAAGCTTGGGAGTGGATCAAGTTATTTTTGGAGGTCAATCTACCAACCCTAGTGTAAAAGATATCTCAGAAGCAATTAACAAAATTACACAAAAAAAAGTAATCATACTTCCCAATAACCCAAATATAATACTGGCTGCAGAAAAGGCTGCAGAGTTAACAGATAAAGAAATATTGATATTACCAACAAAACATGTTCAAGAAGGCATAAGTGCCATGCTTGGTTTCGATGACAATATGGACAAAGAAGAACTAAAAGAATCCATGATGGGATACGTTAAATCAATCGTTCCAATTGAAGTTACTTATGCGGTGAGGGATTCTACCATTAAGGGTGAAAAGATCAAAAAAGGTGAGTACTTGATATTTCTTGGGAAAGAATTAAAAGCTCATGGAAAGAATGTTTATAAAGAAACGGAAAAAGTTTTAGAAGAACTAATAAAAAAAGGCTATGAAATCATTACTATAATTTACGGTGAAGGGGCTAAAAAAGAAAAAATCGATCAACTAGTAAAAAATCTGACCCAAAAATACACCAATATAGAGGTAGAAATTCACAACGGTGGACAGAGACATTATCCACTTCTCATTTCCGTTGAGTGAAATCTGACAAATAATCATTTAATAATTTATCCAAGAAGAATGGAGGATTTGATTTGTACATTCAAGATGTGATTATGAACTTAGAAAAATATTGGTCCGATTTAGGATGTGTTATAGACCAACCTTATGATATTGAGATGGGGGCAGGGACATACAGTCCTGCCACTTTTTTTAGGTCTTTTGGAGCAAATGAATGGAGAGTTGCCTATGCTCAACCTTGTAGAAGACCAACAGACGGTAGATACGGCGAAAATCCGAATAGAATGCAACGATTTTATCAATACCAGGTAGTTATCAAACCTTCACCCAAAGACATTCAAGATCTATATATTAGGTCTTTGGAATCTTTAGGGATATCCCCTAAGGAACATGACATAAGGTTTGTAGAAGATAATTGGGAATCTCCTACTTTAGGTGCGTGGGGAGTTGGATGGGAAGTATGGTTAGATGGTATGGAGATTACTCAGTTCACGTACTTTCAACAGATGGGAGGCATCCCATTAACCTATATTCCCGTTGAGCTTACTTATGGAATTGAGAGAATAGCTATGTATTTACAGAATATCGACAACGTTTATGAAACCAAATGGAATAAAAATGTAAAGTACAAAGACATATATAAAGAAAACGAAAGGCAATTTTCTTACTATAATTTTGAAGAAGCTGATATAGACATGCTTAAAACACTTTACAATATGTATAAAAAAGAATTTCAAAGGCTAATTGCAAAACAATTATATTTACCTGCATACGACTATTTAGCAAAATCAGCACATGTATTCAACTTATTGGACGCAAGAAATGCCATTGGAGTTAACGAAAGGCATCAATACATATTGGATATAAGGAATATGGCGAAAAGCTGTGCAAAACTATATATCGACAGTTCAAATGCGGAGGTAATTGATGTTGAATAGAGCAATTTTTGAAATAGGTGTTGAAGATTTACCCCCATCAGAATTTGATAATATCCGAGCTCAATTAGAAGAAGAATTAAAAAAATCATTTGAAAAAAATGATTTAAATTTTTTATCCATGAATATCTTTATTTCCCCTCGTAGGTTTGGAGCTTACATCGTGGGCCTTCCAGATAAACAACCTGATAAAAAAGAAAAAAGAAAAGGTCCTCCAAAAAAGATTTGCTTTGATGGAAATAACCAACCCACGAAAGCACTCGAAGGTTTTGCTAAAAGCCAAGGTGTCCAGGTAAAAGATGTAAAATTTGAAAACAATGACGGCGCAGAATACGCATATATAGAGTCTGTTAAAGCGGGAGAACCCACAAAAATTATTTTACAAAATATCATTCCAGAATTGATAACCAACATGAATTTTGCCAAAAGTATGAGGTGGGGAAAAGGTAATTACACCTTTGTAAGACCGGTACATTGGGTCTTAGGTTTGTACAACAGAGAGATTTTAGAATTTGAAATATTCGATGAAAAATCCTCCAACAAAAGTTATGGCCATCGTTTTTTTGGTGAAGAGATATTGATTACAAATCCTCAAAGTTTCTTTAGTGAATTAAAAAAGAACTATGTAATCCCTCTATATGAAGAAAGAATAGAAGTAATAGAGAGAGAAATTCATGAGTTAGAAGATGAATATAATATCAAGATTTCTTTGGAAGAGCACGAGGATTTAATTCGAGAAATTGCCAAAATGACAGAATTTCCCAAAGGGGTAGTTGGAAGTTTTGATGAAAAATATCTTTTTCTACCCCCAGAAATTATTATTGTCACTGTAAGACACCATCAAAGAAGTTTTGTGGCGATGAAAGATGGAAAGGTAATCAATAAATACATAGCTTTCCAAGACGGCTTTGGCAGGAAAGGCAACGTTACAAATGGCTATACTAGAGTAATAAACGCAAGATTAGACGATGCGGCTTTTTACTATGAAGATGACTTAAAAGCGGATATACAGAAGAGGCTTGAAGATTTAAAGAGTATTACTTATCAAGTAGAATTAGGTAATTACAGAGAAAAATGTGAGCGAATATCAACACTCAGTTCAAAAATTGCCGAAAAACTGGGTTTTGAAAATTTAGATGTAGTTAAAAGAGCCGGGTTGTTATGTAAAATTGACATTCCTTCCAAAGTTGTATATGAATTTCCTGAATTGCAAGGAATTATGGCGAGAATCTATTTGAAACATAAAGAAGAAAATGAAGATGTTTTCTTAACGGCCCAAGAACACTACAAGCCTCTTTCGGAAAATGATGAAATATCTCAAAATTTAGTCGCTAACCTCGTCTCCTTAGCTGATAAAATAGATGACCTCGTTGGATACTTCGGTATTGGAAAGATCCCTTCAGGATCAAAAGATCCTTTTGGATTGAGAAGAAAAGCTTTTGGAATCTTAAGAATCTTAATATCGTTGGATTGGGACCTGAATCTTAAAGAACTTATCGATTTATCAGAAAAGACCTTCGTTGAAAGTGGAAAATCTAATATCTCAATAAAATCTGTAGAAAATGAGTTAATAAATTTCTTATCCAACCGTTTAGAAACCATTTTAGAAAGAGAAAAAATATCCAAAGAGGCTATAAATTCGGTTTTAATAAATATATATAAACCTTTAAGAGCTTACTTGGCTGCAAAATCTTTGGACAAGTTTATAAAAAAAGAAGAATTTCGAGATTTTATTATTGCGTTTCAAAGGGTAAACAACATTTCGAAAAATCATAAATCCCAAGAATATAATGGAAGACTATTCATAGAAGAAGAAGAAAAAACATTATTTCAAAAATATTTAGAAGTCAAATCCCATTTTGAAAACTGTTTGAAAAAATTAGATTACGACGGGGCAATTGAAAGCTTAATCTCTTTAAAAGAAAATATTGACAGATATTTTGATAACATCTTTGTTATGTCTGAAGACGAATCTATAAGAAGCAATAGACTAGGTTTTTTAAAATCTTTATCTGCTCTGTTTTATGAAATTGGAGACGTGGAAAAATTATACAAGGGCTAAATTTTAAGATAAGGCGTGTTTGAACAATGGATTTACTTTACTATGAAAATTTTAAAAGTTGTAGTTATTTTGTTCCTACCTATAAAAGGCAAGGCACATACTTTAAAATTAACCTAAATGGTTTGAACGTTGAAGCTAATTTTGAAAGTATTAACAACGGTGTAGTGAAAATCATTAGAATGGGGAACAATTTTAAAAAATCTTATTGGTTACATATATATACCGTATATAGATATTTCAAAGATAAAGGTGAACATATAAAAAGAATAGTCTTAGAAACATCCAATGGAAGTTACGAAATAAATGTTTCTGATATTCTTTTAAGAGAAAAATGGATAAAGAAAGAACTTAACAAACTTAAATCAACGAAAAAAGTCCATGGGCCACACTGCAAGTTCTGCAAAATTAAAAACCAATGTCATTTGCAATTTTTAAGGGAAGGAGATTATTCCGTAGTCCCAAATTTAAGTAAACCTATGATTGAGGATTTAAAAAACATGAATTTGGAACCCTTGACAGTTATAAAAACCAATCAAATAGAAAAATTAGACAAAAGATTCAAAAAACCTTTATACAATCTAAAGTCTCTAATTGAAAACCAAGTTTACGTTATTAATAAAAACTCTCTTCCACAAGATTACATAGTCTTTGACGTAGAAACTTACTTAAACAAAGACTTTTTGTTTGGATTTTTAGAAAATGAAACGTATGTTCCTTTCTTTTTAGGAAAAAACGAATACAAAAACGCTGAAAAAATGGTTGATTTTCTGTATGAAAAAGACAAGGTGCTATTGCATTACGATAAAAACGATCTCACAGCCTTAAAAAAACTTTCATCTAAATATCCTATGTTGAGAGATAAATTAAACAAGATCTCCTCAAAAACGTGTGATCTATACGAGATAATAAGAAAAAATTACAGCTTACCTGTTGTTTCTTATTCATTAAAAGATATCAGCAAATACTTTGGCTTTGCTTGGAAAACAGAGTTAAATGGTTTTGCTGTTATACCCGAATACAAAAGCTATTTGAATGGCAATAAAAATGCTTTGAAAAATATTTTTAAATACAACGAAGATGATTGTCGAGCCACAAAATTAGTATTAGAAAGTCTTAAGACCATTTAATCCGTTCATAAACTCTCTAAATAAGACCTATGTATAGTCTGTTCGATACTATACATAAGTCTTTTTTAATGTTAATAAAAACTATTCAAAAATTATATAGAAGGAGCTAAGGGTATCTATGAAAGATTTATGGAATTTGTTTATAACTTTTGCTCGAATCGGGAGTCTAACTTTTGGTGGTGGCTACGCAATGTTACCAATGATTCAAGAAGAAGTTGTTAAAAAACACAATTGGGCAACTGATGAGGAAGTAATTGACTATTATGCCATTGGGCAGAGTACACCCGGAATAATCGCTATAAATACAGCTACTTTCATAGGTTACAAATTAAAAGGAATCCTTGGAGGAATATTTGCAACCTTAGGGATGGTCTTCCCTTCTATCGTAATAATAACCATTATTGCCATATTTTTCGAACAATTTCAAAATTTGCAAATAGTACAAAATGCTTTCGGTGGCATTAGGGTAGTTGTAGTTGCACTCATGTTGAACGCTATAATAAATATGTGGAAAAAGTCTATCAAAGATTACATAGGTATAATTATATTTTCAGTTGCTTTTATTGTTGTTGCCTTCCTAAAACTATCTCCAGTTGTAGTTGTGATAACTTCTTTCATAGTCGGATTGATTATACAACAAAATAAAGATGATGATAGAAAGTGAATTACATTATACTTTTTTTTGAATTCTTTAAAATAGGACTTTTTTCTGTAGGTGGAGGTTTAGCAACTATACCTTTTCTTCAAGATCTAGCTCGTAAGTATGATTGGTTAACCCTTAATGACTTAGCTGATTATATAGCTATATCCGAATCTACGCCGGGACCTATTGGAATAAACACAGCAACATTTGTGGGTTACAACTCGGGAGGTATTTTTGGTGGTATAATAGCTGTGCTGGGGATAGTGACACCTTCAATAATTATTATTACTACAATTGCCCATTACTTTCAAAGGTTCAATGAAAAACCATTTATACAAAGTGGATTTTATGCTTTAAGACCGGCAGTGGTTGGGCTGATAGGTGCCGCAACGTATGAAGTAGCAAAAGTTTCCTTATTTTATCTTGAGAGGCTTACAGAAACTCAAACTTTGGTTTCTGTGTTCAATTTTAAGGCTATAATATTGTTTCTAATCATCATTTATTTAATGAAACGATTTAAAAAGCATCCTGTAGTTTATTTGGCTTTAGGAGCGGCTGTTGGAATCATTTTTAAGTTTTAACTTATTAACTTAGTTAATCAGTAAAATAAGCACAGACACCTGTGCTTAAACGGTAGGAGGATATTTATGAAAAAAGGAATGCTTATTGTAATAGAATCTGGAACGGACGCAAGTGGCAAAGCCACACAAGCAGAAATATTGTCACAAAGATTAAAAGATGAAAAAATCAAGGCATTTAAAGTTGAATTTCCAAATTACAAAAGCGACTCTTCCGCTTTGATAAAAATGTATTTAAAAGGGGAATTTGGGGAAAATCCTGAAGCAATAAATCCATATGCTGCTTCCACTTTTTTTGCTGTGGACCGATTCGCAACTTACCAAAAAGAATTAAAACCTTTTTATGAATCTGGAGGAGTTTTAATATCTGATAGGTATACAACTTCCAACATGATATATCAATCTTCAAAATTTGAAAATCAAAGTGAAAAAGATGAATTTTTGGAATGGCTTTGGGATTTGGAATTCAACAAATTTAATTTGCCAAAACCTGATTACGTAATATTTTTAGATATTCCTCCCAAAATAAGTATAGAATTGCTGAAAAAAAGAAAGGAAAAAATAATAGCCCTAACAGGAAAAGATATCCATGAAAAAAATATTGAATATATAAATAAGACATACGCAAATGCGAAATACATCGCCCAGAAGTACAATTGGACAATAATAAACTGTTTAAAAGAAAACGAAGAATTAAAATCAATCGAAGAAATTCACGAAGAGATCTACTCTATATGGAAAAACATAAGAGATTTGGGAGAAATATAAAATGGCTTTTGCTATAATTTTCAAATTTGGATTTTGGACTTTTTTTGTATTAATATATGCAGTTGTTGCTACGACTGTTATCATCTTGGAAAGAAAAAGACCAGAAAAAACCATAAGTTGGCTTTTAATATTTGCCGTAATCCCACTTATAGGCTTTGTAATCTACCTTTTTTTTGGAAGAAACTGGAAAAGAAGAAAACTTACCAGTGATATTTACTTGAATTCAAACACTACTTTATCGCAAGAAGAAAAAGAATGGCTAAAGAAGGTACTTGGGGAAAATGATATTCAATATTTACAACTAATTAATCTTTTAAAAAGGAACTCTAAGTCACCTTTATTTTTGGGAAACGACATAGAAATTTTTAAAAATGGGAAAGAAAAATTCTCTTCTTTCTTTAAAGAAATTGAAAACGCAAAAGAATCTATCAATTTAGAATACTATATTGTAAAAGACGATGAAACAGGAAAAAAACTTAAAGACCTCCTGATAAAAAAGGCTAAAGAGGGCGTAGAAATCAAATTCATTATGGATAAAATAGGTTCAGGTCGTCTAAAGAAAAGTTATATAAAGCAATTAAAAAATGCAGGAGTTGAAATTGCTTTTTATAGCTATTTTTTATCGCCTTTACTTAAATTTGTAAATACTCAGGTAAATTACAGAAATCACAGAAAAATAGCGATAATTGACTCTAAAATCGGATTTATCGGAGGGATAAACATTGGAAATGAATACATTGGTAAAAGTAGTTTGGGATATTGGAGAGACCTCCACTTAAAAGTTAGAGGAGAGGCTGTAAACGGACTTCAAAAAATTTTCTTTGAAGACTATCAAACAATTGTAAAGGCAGAGAGAAAAAAAGAAAAAATAGATCCTAGTAAATACTTTAAAAAACAAGAGAGAAAAGGGAACTCTTTAATACAAATAGCGGTGAGCGGCCCAGAGTCAGAAAATTCATCCATAATGCAAACGATCCATAAGATGATTACTATTGCTAAAGACCATATATACATAGCTACCCCGTACTTCATCCCAAATGATAGTATTCTTTCGGCTTTGAAAATAGCTGCTCTTTCAGGTATTAAAGTAAAAATCTTATTTCCGGGAAAGATGGATCATTTTTTAGTATATTTTGCTTCAAGAACATATTTGGAAGAAATTATAAAATATGGTGTTGAAGTCTATTTTTACAGAAAAGATCGATTCATACACTCTAAATTTGTATCCATAGATGGTTTAATATCAACCGTAGGGACCGCAAATATAGATATCAGAAGCTTTGAACTGAATTACGAGGCAAATCTCTTAATATACGATAGGGAAAAAACTAAAGAAATAGAAGATATTTTCCTAGAGGATTTAAAAATTAGTTCTCACATTTCTCAAGATTACTTCAATAATCAACCTTTCCTCATCAAATTTACCGAAGCATTCAGCAAAATTTTCTCTAATCTTTTGTGAAAATTTAAATTTTTACGGCTCTTTGTCAAATATGGT
>NZ_AZRJ01000022.1:0-9474 GCF_002895495.1 Petrotoga sp. HWHPT.55.6.3
TACCGTATAATGACAATTGAACGACCTCCTTACGAGATAATAAAGATATGGTATCAAATAAATTAACAGTGAGGAGGTAAAAGTACAATATTGAAGGTATTAAAAGTTAGTTACAATGGGTATTTTAGAGTTTCTGAAGACAGTATATTTGAATCTTAGGGAGGCTTTATGATGAAAGGCATAATCCTTGCGGGGGGAAATGGCACAAGACTTTCCCCAATAACAAAGGGAATAAGTAAACAATTATTGCCTATTTACGATAAGCCAATGATATATTATCCTTTATCCGTTCTCATGCTTGCTGGAATAAGAGAAATTTTAATAATTTCTAACCCCGAATATATCGACATGTACAAAAGATTATTAAACGATGGAAGTCATTTGGGACTAAAGATAGAGTACAAAATTCAAGAAAAACCAAGAGGACTTGCAGACGCTTTCATTGTCGGAGAAAAATTTATAGGTGAAGACAGAGTTTGTTTAATTCTTGGGGATAACGTATTTTATGGGCAAGGGTTTGGACCAAAGCTCAAAAAGGCTTCTGAAATACAAAAAGGTGCTGTTATATTTGGTTATTATGTAACTAATCCTAGTGAGTTTGGGGTTGTAGAGTTTGACGAACAGGGAAATGTCTTAAGTTTGGAGGAAAAGCCTTCAAAGCCAAAGTCAAATTATGCTATTCCCGGATTGTACTTTTATGATAACTCTGTGATTGAAAAGGCTAAGAATCTGAAACCTTCTGCAAGAGGAGAATTAGAAATTACTGATTTAAACAAAGTGTATTTAAAAGAGCAACAATTGAGAGTTGAACTTCTTGGAAGAGGATTTGCATGGTTAGACACAGGTACTTATGATGGACTGGCAAACGCTGCAGACTTTGTTAGAACCATTCAAAAAAGAACTGGTTTATACATCGCTTGTTTGGAGGAAATAGCCTACAGGAACAGATGGATAACAAAAGCAGAATTGATTAAATTAGGTAAAGAACATGAAAAGACTGAATATGGAAATTACCTAATTATATTGGCGAAGGAAGATGATAAGAAATGATACCTTTTAATAAACAAAATCTATTTGGAAAAGAATTAGAATATATAAAAGATGTCTTTGATAATGGTAAGGTTTCAGGCGATGGGAAATATACGAAATTGTGTTCAAATTTCATGGAAGAAAGATTTAAATCAAAAAAAGTTTTATTAACTCCATCAGGAACGGCCGCCCTAGAATTAGCTGCATTATTATCTGATATTAAAGAAGGTGATGAGGTAATATTACCTTCTTACACTTTTGTATCTACTGCAAATGCTTTTGTATTAAGGGGTGCAAAATTAGTATATTGTGATATAAGAGAAGACAACTTAAACATTGACGAAGACAAAATCGAGAGCCTAATAACAGATAAGACTAAAGCCATTGTCCCCGTTCATTATGCAGGAGTCGCGTGTGATATGGATAAAATTATGGAAATTGCTAAAAAATATAATCTTTTAGTTATAGAAGATGCAGCTCAGGGAGTGGATGCAAAGTATAAAGACAAATATTTAGGAACGATAGGTGACATTGGTTGTTATAGCTTTCATGAAACAAAAAACTTTTCAGCAGGAGAAGGTGGAGCTGTATCAGTAAACAATCCTCAATATTTAGAGAGAGTTGAAATAATTAGAGAAAAAGGAACCAACAGGAGTCAATTTTTTAGAGGAGAAGTAGATAAGTATACGTGGGTAGATATTGGATCTAGCTATTTACTTTCAGATATAAACGCTGCTGTATTGTTTCATCAACTTGAAAATATTGAGAAGATAAACCAAAAAAGAAGGGAAATATTTGAAGCTTATTATAACGGATTAATGCCGCTACAACATAAAAGAAAGCTAAGACTTCCCATAATAAATGAATATGCTAGAACTAATTATCACATGTTTTATATAATTTTAAAGACAGAAGAACAAAGAGACAATCTAATGTATTACTTAAAAGAAAACGGTATACATAGTGTTTTTCATTATATTCCATTACATGAATCAAAATATTCAAAAAAAAGATTTGGTAGTTTTAAATTACCTATAACTGAAAACCTAAGTAGAAGATTGCTGAGATTACCAATGTATTATTCTTTAGAGCTAAGGGAGGTTAAATATATAGTAGAAAAAATACAAGATTATTTTGGAGAACAATGAAATGATATGAAGATATAAGTATTTTTAGCTACTGAAAAAGGAAAAAGGTTCTCTTCCAAAAAGTGTGGGTAGAAAAAATGAAATATGAACAAATGATTAAATAATCTAGTATCATATAGGAAAATAATAAATAGTTACAAAGGTTTATTTTGTAAATAATGGAAAAAGGAGAAAGATAAAAAAATGAAAAGAATCGTTGTACATATTGGTTATCCAAAAACAGCTACTACAACTCTTCAAGAAGCAGTATTTATGAAATTACATCAAGAGAAGAAAATAAATTACTTGGGAAAAACTAATTTCATCCGTTATTCAAAAGAAAAACGATTCTTTTTCTCAAACTCTCTGGTAAATTCTATTGTTTTTGATAAACCTTTTCACGAAAAAGCTAATATCTCTGAAACAAAATTAAATATACTTTCAAACGAAGACTTGTGTTTGATTCCATATTTTAAAGAAATTCAAACACAAAAAAAAGTAGTAGATCCTTTTCTATATCCTAGAAAATTAAAAACATATTTTGAAAATTTTGCAGATGAAATTATAATATTTGTTACTTTAAGGAATCAAACAGAATTAATATATTCAAATTACGTAGAAGGATATTATTTGTTCAAAAATGATGAAAAAAGAAATTCTTTTAATAAGTTTCTATTAAAAGAAATGGATAATCTTGAGGATATTTACAGTGGTTTTCGCTTTTCAGATATTTTGACGGAATATTCAAATATCTTTGGTAGAAAAAATATTCACATTTTGCTTTACGAAGATTTAAAATACAATCAACATTTTTTTTGTAAAGAATTGAGTCGAATAATCAACGTGCAAAGTAATATTTTAGAAAGTCTTTTAGCAATGAATAATCTTAGAAATAAAAGAAAACTTAAAGAAGGTTATTATGCTGAATTTGTTGAAGCAAGAAAAATAACAAATATTTTAAAGAAATTTCCTAACAATAGAGTTATTGACATATTACTTTCTACCTATAAAAATACGTGGGATAATGAAATTTCCTTTTTTAAGATTCTTAGTAAACTGTTATATAAAAGAAATTATGTTTTCATTCCAAAATTTACAGAAGAACACAGACAGATTATTTTAAATGAATTTAGAGAAGGTAACATTAGACTTTCTAAAAACTTTGGTGTAAGTATCGATAAATTAAAAAAATACCGATACATTTAACTTAAGAGGAAAAATAAAATTTTGGATTTCTTCCAAAAAGTGTGGGTAAATAAACGGTAAATTTAATTTTACCCCAATTTATTAACTTACTATTTTTGTGATAAAACTCATTTTAATAAAGTCTAATTAATCTCAGTATTCATTTTTTATCAATTGACTTCTTTACAAAAAGGGAGTGACGCTGAAAGATGGGTATTAAATTAAGACCTTTAAAGTTAACAGATGCTGATTAAATGAAAGATTTCGCGGAAGATGAGGATATTTCTAAAAACCTACTATTCACAAGATTTCCTTTTTCAACAGAAAATATGATTTCTTTTATCAAATCTTCATGGGAAGATAAGAGAAATATACATTACGCTATTGCAAATGAAGATGATGAATATATTGGAACCATTAGTTTAAAAAATTTTAGCTATATAGATAAAAAGGCTGAATATGCAATAGTAACAAGAAAAATTATTGGGGTCTAAAAGTTGCTTCATCAGCAACAGATAAAAATCTTAATTATGGTTTTTACCCCCTCAATTTGGATAAGATATATTTAAATGTTTTAAGTTCGAATTTAAGAGTAATTAGATTTTATGAAAAATATGGATTTAATCAAGAAGCCATTTTTAAAAAACATGTTTATAGAAATGGTGATTATGTTGACTTGATTTGGTTTTCTTATTTAAAAAATGACTTTATTGATAAGAGGTTTAAATCATGAAAGGCATAATTCTTGCAGGGGGAAATGGTACAAGATTATACCCTGTCACTAAAGGGCTAAGTAAGCAATTATTACCTATTTACGATAAACCAATGATCTACTATCCACTATCAACTATCATGTTAGCAGGAATAAGAGAAATTTTAATAATTTCTAACCCCGAATATATCAACATGTACAAAAGGCTATTAAACGATGGAAGTTATTTAGGTCTAAAGATAGAATACAAAATTCAAGAAAAACCAAGAGGACTTGCAGACGCTTTCATTGTTGGCGAAGATTTTATTGGTAAAGATAGTGTTTGTTTAATCCTTGGGGATAATGTGTTTTATGGACAAGACTTTGTTCCAAAATTAAAAAAAGCCGCAAAGTTAGAAAAAGGTGCCATCATTTTTGGATATTATGTAAATAATCCAAGTGAATTTGGAGTTGTAGAATTCGATGAAAATTATAAAGCGATTAGTTTAGAAGAAAAACCTTCAAAACCAAAGTCAAAGTACGCAGTACCTGGATTATATTTTTATGATAACTCTGTAGTAGAAAAAGCAAAAAATCTCCAACCTTCAGATAGAGGAGAGCTGGAAATAACAGATTTGAATAGAATGTATTTGGAAGAAAATAAATTGAATGTTGAAATCTTAGGAAGAGGTATAGCATGGTTAGACACAGGCACTTACGACGGACTTGCCAACGCCGCTGACTTTGTTAGAACCATTCAAAAAAGAACTGGTTTATACATCGCTTGTTTGGAAGAAATAGCCTACAGGAACAAATGGATAACAAAAGAAGAATTGATTAAATTGGGTAAAGAATATGAAAAGACTGAATATGGACAATACATTCTAAGATTTGCGAGTGATACGAATTGAGTATCTTAGTAACAGGGGTAGCTGGATTCATAGGAAGTAATTTCGTATACTACTACTTAAGAAAACACAAAGACAAAAAGATAATAGGGTTAGACAAACTAACCTATGCAGGGAATTTGGATAATTTATCCAAATTAAGTGAAGAAGAAAAAAATAGATTCACCTTCATAAAAGGTGACATAAATGATATAGAACTGCTAGAAAAGATATACCAAGAAAACGAAATAGAAGGGATAATAAACTTTGCTGCCGAAAGTCATGTAGACAGATCGATACACGACCCACAGATATTTTTAAAAACAAACATACTAGGAACACAAACACTGTTGCATGTATTCAAAAAACATTACGATGAAAGAAAAAACCAAAAATTCTTACAAGTATCAACCGATGAAGTGTATGGAGCGTTGGGACCAACGGGATACTTCACAGAAAAAACACCCCTTGATCCACACAGTCCATACTCTGCAAGTAAAGCGAGTGCAGATTTTATAGTAAAGGCTTACCACGACACATATGGATTAAATACGAACATAACAAGATGCTCAAACAACTATGGACCATACCAATTTCCAGAAAAGCTTATACCGCTGATGATAAACAACGCACTAAACCACAAAGAGTTACCTGTGTATGGGGATGGGAAGCAGATAAGGGATTGGTTGTACGTGGGAGATCATTGTAAAGCGATAGAGCTTGTATTTGAAAAAGGAAGAAGTGGAGAAGTATACAACATAGGGGGACACAACGAAAAAGAAAACATAGAGATAGTAAAAATAATAATAGAATACTTACAAGAAAAAACAAAAGACGAAAAGATAAACGAAGGATTAATAAAACATGTGAAAGACAGGTTAGGCCATGACAGAAGATACGCAATAGACCCAACGAAGATAAAAGAAGAGTTAGGCTGGGAACCAGAGACAAAGTTTGAAGAAGGTATAAAAATAACGATAGATTGGTACCTTGAAAACAAAGAATGGATGGAGAAGGTTATAACAGGGGAGTATAAGGAGTTTTATAGGAGGAATTATGGGGGATGAAAGTTATATGAAAGATGGGTACGTATTGAGCCCTTTTTCAGGAAAAAAGGATAAAATTAGGAATTAACTAAGATATAGAATCTAAACAAGGGGTGATTTTATTTTGGGAAATATTCTTGGTTCTTTTTGGGTAAATTGGTTGATTGTTATTCTTGGAGGTGTAAACTTTGTCTTATTTTTTTGGATTCTTGCTAAATCAAAAAATCTTTCTTCTAAATTAAGACCTAACAGGGCAGAACATTTAGAACTTTACGAATTTTTCAGAGACACGTACAAAAAATCTAACGCAAAGAATAACTTTGGATATATCGAAGGTGAAAATAGTTCTATTAACAAATATTTTTCTATTTACGGTTCTGTGACTAGTATTTTCCCACTTTTGGGGATTTTGGGTACAGTAATTTCTTTTTTGAAACTTTCATAAATCACTTCTGAAATAATAACTCAAAATTTTGTGAATGCTTTATCTTCAACATTTCTTGGTCTTATATTTGCAATACTATTTAAACTATTAGAAGGAATACTTGCCTATAAAATAGAGGATAACAATTATATAATAGATACAATGATCAAGACTGCGAGTGATAGTAATGAAAAAAAGAACGATAATTGAACTTACACCTTTTGTAGATATACTGTTGATACTTCTTTTCGCTTTTTTATTTAACATATCTGAAACCAATGAAAAAGCTGAAGTTGCAACAAACAAAAGTATAGAATTAGCACAAGAAAACTTGGAACTTAAAAATGATTTAGAGGAAAAATCAAACTCTCTTCAAGATATAGCTAACCAAAACGAAAAGTTGGAAAAACAAAATACTTTTTATAAAAATTTTTACATAGAGCTATCCAATATCATTGAAAAAGCTTTTGAAGATGTGGAACAACCAGAAAATATTGGTGAAGATGAAGTCGAAAGAATAAAAAAACTATTGGAAAACAAAGGAATCAACTTAGACTACTTTATAAAAAACGAAGCTTTAAAAGGGAACTTCTTTGTTCTGGATATAACCATTCAAGGTAAGGAGCCCGAAGTTTTCTTAAACAACCAGAAAATAGACTTTTCCATAACCTATGAGCAGTATGCCTCAGAAAACACTAGAGAAAATAAATTAAACATCCTTGAAGAGAAAATAGAAAGTTCTTTGAAAAACAACGGAATTCCCCAATTAATTCTAATAACAATAAAACAGATGGATGAAAACGTTTTTCTTTACTCATATAATTTGTTGTTAGAAGCAGTCAAGGAAATACAGAATAAATACGGTGCTGACCGGATTTATTTTACAGAAATACCATTTTTATACAATAATTAAGGGGTGATATTATTATGAAATTGAATGTTATACTTATTTTAATAATTATAGCTTTATTTTTCTTTATATCGTTTGCATTTAAAGGATTTGGACTTGGGGGAGAAGGCCAAGGTACAAAGGCCCCAGGGAATCAAATAGAAGGTGATAAAATACCATTAATAACAATAAAATCTGACGAAATATATGTTAACGGTGAGTTAGTAAGCAAAGATAACCTTGCAGAAACTTTCAAAGAACTAGCCAACAAAACAGAAATAGTGGAAATTGATTCTAGTAAGGCAAAAAGAACAACTTATTTGGAGGTTAAAGATGAATTAGAAAAATTAAATTTAACTATAATAGAGAAATAATCTCTCTTATAGACAGATTTTTTTGTGCGCCCAGCATGCGCAATAGCTAAGCGGTGAAAGCCCGTTGTGGACCAGGAGTGGGAACAACTAGTCGAAGGCAAGGGTGTCCATCGTGAGGTGGAATCTGAAGGAAGCCCAAGGCAAAGTCCCCGTCCGATGAACAAGAACCAGATACCCTGCTAAGTGGAGTGGACGAGTTTGCGGGGCAAAACGAAGTCCAACAGCTATCCAGAACTTCACGGAGTAAATCTGGCGGATAGATGCAAGGAGACGGGCTTCCGCATCTTAAGGATGTGTGCAGTGGTGTGGAAGGACGATAGATAAATTAATTATCTACCTCCTACCCGATTGTGTTATCTTCCGTACCTTACATCCCATATTTTTCTTCTCTTTTTCTAAATGCCTCTTTACTACCCTCTAAGATTGACATAATATTTTCACGTATCTTCAAATCTTCTAGAGTCCCTAACTTATAAGAGATTTCGTTGTTCTCAAACTCAGCAACAATTATCTGTTCTGCATCGGTATTGACAACAAGATTTGCATTATTTGTGGCAATTATAATTTGCCTTTTCTTTTTAGCCTCTCTGAAAGCTTTGACAAGTTCACTATAAATAAATTTGTTATCTAAACCCTCTTCTGGTTGATCCACAATCAACGGATAATCACCCTCTGCCAAAAATAGCTTTAACAAAACCGTCCCTTTTTGTCCCATTGACAGCCTGCCCATTGATGTTCCTTTAAAAAGGACTTCCGTGCTCAATGAAAAATAATTATCAAAAGTCCATTTATAGAAATCGTAACTTGTTCTTGTTCCCTTCAAAAACTTTTTATTCTCAAATATATTGTGGATAAACTCCTCAAGAGACTTCACCATTTTCTCTAAAGCGTCTTTAGTAATTGCAGTTTTCAGCGGTTCGGCACTTTTTTCTACCCCATCTATATTGATTTTCCTCTGATCCAAAATATCTGATCCAAATTCTATAAATCTGTCCTTGTCAAAGTAGATGCTCGATTTGAAATCAATTCCACTCATTATTTCACTTTTGCCCATCGAAAATACCTCAATAACCTTTTTATAATATTCCCTCCAGTCCCAATATTTGCTTAAGAGAGCTTTGTGTTTTTCCATTTGTAGGCTTTCAAGCGATTTTATTTTCTCTTTTTTCTTCTCTAATTCCTTTAATTGCTGCTCTAAAGCTTTAACATCGGTATTTATAACATCTATCTCTTCAAGGAGTTCAGCATGTGTTTTTTCAACTCCAGAAAGTTGACTTAGCTGTCCTTTTTTCTTTTCAATTTGTTTTGTAACATCTTCAATTCTTTGAGGGATAAGTTCAAGTGCTTTCTGGATTGCAACAAGTTGAAGTTTGAAATCTAATCGTGGAATTGTTTGATCAACCTTTAACTCTGACAAGTCACCATTCAAGTCATTTATAGTGTTATTAGAATCCTCCAGAAATCCTTCCAACTTATCTTTAAATTGTCCTAAATTGGTTTTAATATTCTCAAATTTAGAATGTTTTACTTGAAGTTCTATCTCTTCTCTCTTAAGCTTTTCAATGCTTTCTTTGATGCCTTCTTCCATGCTTTCTGTAAGTCTTCCAAGTTCATCTTCTTTATCTTTTAACTCTCCTTCTTTAATTTTCTTTCTACCTGTGATTTCAGTTATAATTTCTCCATTAGTATCTTCTTCAAGTTCATATATTTCTCTATTAATTTTGTCGATTTGTCTGGTAGTCTCATCTATTTCGTCTTTTATCGCATCAAATTTTTGTTTATATCCTCCTTCTATTACTTCTTTTACTGTCTTCAGAAACTC